>CAMVKF010000001.1 GCA_947168035.1 uncultured Clostridia bacterium
CTTTCCAGAATCTCCTTATCTGTTATTTTTTTCATTTTATTACTTGTTACTTCTAGTATAATATCATTTTCAAATGTGTAAGGTTCAATTATTTGCATAGGATCTATATCCTCAAATGGATATTCAACAATTTCTCCAGAAATGTAGTCTCTTTCATAGCTTACACCTGTCATATTAATAATATATTGTTTTTGAGCTTGTATCATATTTTGTAAGTCTTGTTCAAGCTGATTTTTAGCATTGCTATCTAACTTTAAAAAACCATTGCTCGTTATATAGAAATTTTCTAAATTATTAGTTTTAAGTAACTGTAAAAAAAACTGCCTAGATTGTTCTGATATCCAAATCCCAGTATCTTTAGGTCTTTTTTCTATCAAAGCATTTAATTCATTTTCTTCTGGTTTACCCATTTTTATGATTCCTGCTAAATCAACCATAAATTGAACTTCATTCTTTATTTGTAGAATTTTTCTTCCATCTGGTTCCTCTTCTATTTTGTATATACTTGTATTTCCTGTTGAATTTAACTCTTTTTTTATTTTTTCAATTTCTTCAACATCATTAATTTGGTTTGTATTATTACTTTTTTCAGTTAATTCCAATTTATTTGTAAAATCACTATCCTTTTTCATAAAGTGATTTTGATTCTTTATAACAAATATTATTAGAAAGATTAATATTAGTAATATCAGTAATATTCCCATAATTATAAATTTCTTTTTTTTCATATGACAACTCTCCTATTTTAATGTTTTCCATGTTTTTTTCCTTTAGAAATAGCTACTCCAAATATAAAAAGTACACATACAATTATTAGAATAATTATTATTTTTTTATCGATATTTTCAAAAACAAAACCCTTACCTTCATTGTTACTTTGTATATTTTCTATTACTTTGTTTTCTTTTTCTATAGAAGTGTTTTCACCTTTATTTTCATTATATATATTATTAGATTCTAATTTAAGTTCATCAACAGTATTCTTATCCTTTAGTTGTTGCTCTTGAATTTGTTTTTCTTTTTTTTCTCCATCTTCTGGTGAAAAATCTGCATACCCAGAACTATTAGGAGGAACTGGTATGTCTACAAACCTTTCTACCCCAAATGTAATAGGTGTTTTAATAAAAAATGATATAACTATTAATAACATAAATATGTATATTAATTTTACTACTCTCTTCATAATATTCTCCTTTATTTAAAAGAATGGTAACTTTTTAATAATTACCATTCTATTAAAAAATTAATTGATTTTTTGTAAATAATTTGTTGCTACAAACCCTCTAGTTCCTTCATCAAAAATAACTTCATCCCACCATAATCCATCTGAATTGTATTTACCAGTTACAATACGAGTACCAGTAGTTCCATCTGCAACGCTTTTTATTTTTCCATAGCTTGTACCTGGACCACTTCTTACATTTACTCCAGAGCCATCACTAGTTTTTACTTTAACTCTATCATTGTTATTTGTATTATCAGTATTATTGTTTATTGTATTTGTGCCTGATGGTTTTGGTGAAATTTCGCTAGGCATATTTTCATACACTGGAATTATTAATTTTATTTTATTATCTAGAACACCAGAATCTGCATATGCCCCCCAAAGTATTCTAGCTTCACTATATGCTGCTGATAAATTTTGCATATATTGATGGTTATAGAAACCTCCTCCACTTGCTGGGTTTACATCAAATTTATTTAAATATAATGTATTTTGTTTTTTGTCTATATAATAACTTTTTAGAATTCTTATTCCGCCTTCTATACCTTTTTGCATTGAATTCCAGCCTTCTCTTTTTGCTCTATCTAATGCAGTTTGAAAATCATTTCCAACTTGTGCACCAATATTGAATGGGTTAAAATATAGGTTTCCATCTTTTCCATCCATATAAATAGTTGAAGATCCTTTTCTTCCTTGCTCTTGGAATAACCTGGCTATTGTATAGTATGGATTAATATTTGTATTTTTGCAAGCATTCATAACATCACTTGCATAATTTTGTAAAAAAGTTCCATCTACTTGATATTGAATAGAATTTATTGTTACTCCACTGCTTGCATAGTCTGATAAGTCTATAAATTGGAATATATTTGCTTCGTTCAAGAAATTTCTTGGATCCATAAAATATGCAATTCCATTGTATGAAGCTGATGCCCAATTTCCACTTACATATGGATTAGGAGCAATCCAATCACCTTTATATGTTGGAGTATATACTAGATTTCCTTGTTTTGAGGCATATTCATATTCTTTTTGAACAGCTGTATTAAAATCTAGTGTTGTATACAAAATTTCGAATTCCCAATTAGGATGTACTTTTGATAATTGTTCTATTCTCTCTAAATATCCTGGGTATTTAGAGGTATCTAAATTTATAACACTCCAAAGTTTAAATAAATAAAACATTTGATTATCATTATTTTGTGTCTTACTTAAGATTAATTTTGAGCCATTATTTATCGTGCCTTCTATACTTACTGCTAATTCTGGATTACATAATGGTGATATAATCCAGCCATTTTTATTACTATCTCTTAACATCCATTTTTGTGATGATAATCCTTGATATTTATATTGTATAATTTGTGTTCCTTCTTTTATTTGACCATCTTTTACAGTTAAACTCTTACCTGTATGAACTGCAGTTATTTTATAAAAGCCTTCATCTTGATATTCTAGATTAAATTTTTGATATTCCTTATCTGAATAGCTCCAAATATCTACTGCCCAACCATCATTTTGGTTTCCTTTTGAGACTTCTATTGATTTACTTGAATCCCTACCTACTGCTAAATTATAAATTCCATTTTGATGTTTTTGCTCTTTTTTGCTTATATTAAACATATACCACATTTGATTTTCATTATCTATAGTTTTGCTTAATATTATTTTTGAACCTTTCTCAATTCTTCCTTGTATACTAATTGCTAATTCCAGGTTACATAATGGTGATATTACCCAGCCATTTTTGTTACTATCTCTTAATATCCATTTTTGAGATACTAAGCCTTGGTATTCATATTGTACAATCTCTGTTCCTTCTTTTATACTAGAACCTTTTACTGTTAAACTTTTTCCTGTATGCATTGCAGTAATTTTATAAAAACCTTGTTCATTATATTCTAAATAAAATTTTTGTTCATCATTATCCTTATACTCACCTAAGTCTACTGCCCCACCATTTGCTTTGTTTCCATTTAAGATTTCTATTGATTTTTTTGCATCCTTACCTATTGCAATATTATATATACCATTTTTATGTTTTTGTTCTTCCTTACTTATATTAATAATATAAAACATTTGATTATCATTATCTAAAGTTTTACTTAATATTAGTCTTGAACCTTGTTCTATCTTTCCTTGGATGCTAATTGCTAATTGTAAATTGCTCAATGGTGATATTATCCATCCATTTTTATTACTGTCTCTTAGGACCCATTTTTGCGTTGCTAATTCTTGGTATTCATATTGTACAATCTCGGTTCCTTCTTTTATTTGCCCATCTTTTACTGTTAAACTCTTGCCTGTATGCATTGCTGTAATTTTATAAAAACCTTGTTCATTATATTCTAGATAAAATTTTTGTTCCGCACTGCCTTTATACTGACCTAAGTCTACTGCCCCACCATTTGCTTTGCTTCCATTTGAGATTTCTATAGATTTTTTTGAATCTTTACCTATTGCTAAATTATATATACCATTTGGATGTTTGTAACCATTTGGATCTATCGAATGTGCATTTTGCTCCTCTTGTTCCTTTTCTATTAAATAATAAATATAAAACATTTGGTTATCATTGTCTTGAGTTTTATTTAATATTATTTTTGAACCATTTTCTATAGCTCCTTGTATACTTATGGCTAAACCTGGATTATTTAATGGTGATATTACCCATCCATTTTTATTACTATCTCTTAATATCCATTTTTGTGATATTAACCCCTGATATTCATTTTGTACAATTTCTGTTCCAGCCTTAATATTACCATCTTTTATGGTTAAGCTTTTTCCCGTATGTAATACTGTTACTTTATAGAACCCCTCACTTTGATATTCTAAATTAAATTTTTGATGAGACAAATTACCATAATCTGCTATATCTAATATTGAATTATTATTTTTTTCAGCATTTTTTACTTCTATTACTTTTTTCTCATTTTTCCCTACTGCAATTTTATATGTCCCATTTGTATGTTTTTGCTCTTTTGAACTTATATTATACATATATAACATTTGATTATTATTATCTTTAGTTTTACTTAAAATCAATTTTGAACCATTTTTTATTGTCCCTTCTATACTTATAGATAATTCAGAATTAGTTAAAGGTGATATTACCCAGCCATTTTTATTACTGTCCCTTAATATCCATTTTTGTGATGCTAATCCTTGGTATTCATATTGTACAATTTCTGTTCCTTCTGTTATACTAGCACCTTTTGCAGTCAAACTCTTTCCTGTATGCATTGCATTTATTTTATAAAATCCTGCTTCTTGATATTCCATATAAAATTTTTGCTCAGCTTTTCCCTCATAATTCCCTATATCTAATATAGAATCATTTGCAGTTGCTCCTGATTTTACCTCAATAACTTTACTCTCATCTATTCCCACTGCTAATTTATATATGCCATTTTCCTTTGTTTTTTGGGAAGA
This sequence comes from uncultured Clostridia bacterium, assembly GCA_947168035.1. Classification (GTDB taxonomy): domain Bacteria; phylum Bacillota; class Clostridia; order TANB77; family CAG-508; genus CAG-269. The sequence continues at coordinate 4,661 of CAMVKF010000001.1, forward strand.
TGCATAGCATAAATTGTTGATTGCAATTAGACTCAATACAAAGAATATAAAAAAGTATATTTTCGTCTTCATTTTTATTTCACCTCACACTCTAAAATATATATAGGTATTAGAACTACTTAAAAGTTTCTAAGTAAATTCATTGTAGCTTTATTGAATTTATTTACATAATCTCTATTAATTACTTCGCTATGTGAATTAACTTCTGGTAACTCCAACAACATTGATCTTGTATTTGGAACTGATCTTGCCCAATTTATTAAATATCCATTTCCATATGTATATATATGTTTATTAATTCCAAATTCATTTCTATAACATCTTCCAATTGCTTCATCACCTATTGTTTCATTTAGCCATCCATGAACATCTATTACTATATTCTCACTTCCACTAAAATATAGTATACAGTTTCTTAATGCTTGCGCTTCGAATGCTTGCAAAGGTTCTTCCCCATTATAATTTCTTGAGTTTTGGGTTGACTTATATCCAACAGGGAAACATCTATTCATATCTATTCCAACATTGCCCTTTGCTAAACTATAGAGAGTTGTACGCCCTGGCCCATTATTTGTCCAACCATTATATTCTCCATCTGGATTTGATGAAGGTAAAACAAATACTGTCCATCTATCTGCTACATCATTTAGCATTTCTTTTTTTAATAGTTCAAAGAATTCTTTTGCAATATATGTTAATTCTTGTGCATCTCTATAATATGAATCTTCAAATCCATGAATAGAAAAATTCAAAAATAAATGCTTATTACCATTACCAATTCTATAATACTTTAAATATTGTCCACCTGTACCTTTATGCATTAATCCAGATTGTCCATATTGTCCTTCTATAATATTTAAATTAATTTCTCCAAATATATAAAACATTTGATTATCATTGTCTTGTGCTTTACTTAAAACTAATTTTGCTCCATTTTTTATTGTTCCTTCTATTGTTAATGCTAATTCAGGATTACTTAATGGCGAAATTACCCATCCATTCTTTTTACTATCTCTTAGTATCCATCTTTGTGATGCTATCCATCGATATTCATCTTGTACAATATTGGCACCCTCTTGTATACTCTGGTTATTTATTGATATACTTTTCCAAGTATGTATTGGCATTATTTTATAATATCCTTCGTCTAAATAATCGAAATAGAACTTCTGTTGCAAATCTCCTGTGTAATCATTTATATCTATTGTTGCACCATTAAATCTATTTCCTCCTTGTACTTCTATTACTTTACTAGAATTTTTTCCTACTGCTAATTTATATATTCCATCTGCAAATTTTTGCTCCTCTTTACTTATGTTAAACATATATAGCATTTGATTATCATTAACTTGTGTTTTATTTAAAATCATTCTTGATCCATTGCTTATCGTTCCTTCTATACTTACGGCTAAATTTGGATTGCTTAATGGTGATATTATCCAACCATTAATATTGCTATCTCTTAAGGTCCATTTTTGTGATGATAATCCTTGATATTCATATTGTACAATCTCTGCGCCTTGTGTAATATAATTATATCTAACTGATAAGCTTTTTCCAGTATGCATTGCTGTTATTTTATAATATCCTTCGTCTTGATATTCTAAATAAAACTTTTGTTGAGGTGCATTTTCATAATTTAGTATATCTACATTAGCATTATTAAAACTATTTGCTCCTTTTACTTCAACAACTTTGCTTGCATCTCTTCCTATTGCTAATTTATATATTCCATTTGGATGTTTTTTTTCTTCTTGGCTTATGTTAAACATATATAGCATTTGATAATCATTATCTTGTGTTTTATTTAAAATCATTCTTGATCCATTGCTTATCGTTCCTTCTATACTTACGGCTAAATTTGGATTGCTTAATGGTGATATTATCCAACCATTAATATTGCTATCCCTTAAGGTCCATTTTTGTGATGATAATCCTTGAAATTCATATTGTACAATTTCTGTTCCTTGTGTTATTTTATTATTTTTAACTGTTAAGCTTTTTCCAGAATGCATTGCTGTTATTTTATAATATCCTTCATCTTGATATTCTAAATAAAATTTTTGTTGAAGTTCATTTTTATAATTCCATATATCTAATACAGCATTGTCAGTTTTATCAGCACCTTTAACCTCAATTACTTTACTTGCATCTCTTCCTATGGCTAATTTATATATTCCATTTGGTCTGGCATCTTTCTGTGTATTTGATAACATTTGAACATTACTTTTTACAACATCCTTATAATTTCCTGATTTAGTTATATTTTCAATTTCATCTGTATATGTATTTTGTTCCTGACTATTTTCATCCACTTCACTTTCGACTTTAGTACTTTCTTGATTATTACTATTAATTATGTTTTCATTTGGTGCTTTTTCTTGTTTATTATTTTTAATAATATTTTCATTTTGTTCTTCTTCTAAGCTATTTGTATTTTCATTATTGCTATCAACTATACTATTACTGTTAAAATCTATTGAATTATTATTTGAAGCATAAATAGAATTTGAAAGTATTATTGTAGTTAAAAAAAATATTATTAAATATTTTTTAAATTTTTTCATCATTATATCCTTCCTTTTCACATATTATTAATTTAAAACTTAAAAATAATTATCTGTTAATGCATTTTATCATAAGTTTTTAATCTTCATTCTTTCAAAATAATTATAATATATATGTTTTTTTGTGTCAATAATATTTAAATAGAAAAAAAACACATTAAATCCTTATTATTCCACATTTCTCCCTGAACTTTCAAAAAATTAAGACAACAATAATCTTTTTCATGATTAAAGTTGCCTTTTTATTTTTGTTTTTTATAAGATTTTTAATATTGATATTTTTTACTATTTAATTTAAAATTCTACAAATATGTAAAATAATTTATTATAATTGCTCAGCAAATCCCTTTTGTAATTTACTAAAAATTAAATAACCAATAATACAACCTATAATTGCAAATGTAAATACTATTAATAATGGTTTTATATCTATCATTGTTTGATTATAGAAAATATCTCTATATGCATTTATTATATATGTCATAGGATTATATCTTAAAATCCACTGAAAGTTTTCAGGTATTGTAGATGGTGCATATACTATAGGTGCTGCGTAAAATAGAAGCTGCAATGCTACTCCAACAAAATGTTGTAAATCTCTTAAATATACACATACGCTTGCAAGTGCCATAGATATTGCAAGTACAACGAAGTATTGAATAATTAATACTAGAGGATATAAAACAACATATTTTGTTATACCTAATCCTCCAAATAATACAAATCCAATAATTATTATTGTTGAAATCAAAAAGTTAATTGCTTCACTTGTTACTACAGAAATTGGTACAATTTCGCGCGGAAAATATACTTTTTTCAGTATATTTCCATTTTCCACGAAACAAAATGCAGATCTATTTATTGCAGTTGCAAAAAATGTCCATGGAATTAATCCACAACACAAAAATATTACATAATTTTCTTGATTGTTTCTTAAAATTAGTGGAAATACTATTGCATAAACTGCAATTTGTAATAAAGGATTTAAAAAAGACCATATAACTCCTAAAAATGAATTTTTATATTTTCCTCTAACTTCTTTTTTTACACTGGTTTTTAAAAGCTCTCTATATTGATATAGGTTCATAAATATATTAGTCATTAGTCTTCTCCTCTCCCTATAATTTTTTTACAAAAATTATATATACCCAATTTTCTTAAAAATACTACAATTGGATGTTTTATCTTATATTCTAATGTAAACTCATACATTGGATTTGCTTTTCCTTTTAATTTTTCTATTTTTGGAACTCTACATATATCAACATTTTTTGCATTAAATTCCTTGCAAAGCCATTCATATTCGTCTCTAAATGCAATTGTGTGTAAAGTAATTAGTTCTTTTACAATATTTTTATCACATTTTTTAGCTTTTTCTATTTTTTCCGCATTTGGATTATGTGCTATTTTTTCAAATATATTTTCCATATTTAATATCATATTGTCGATAGTAAATCCATTTAATATTCTATCTCTACATTTAGATTTATATTTATCATTATTATTTAAGATTTTTTCTATTCCATCTACATAATTTTCAATTTCCTCATTAGAGTAATTATAATCATTTATTTGAGTTTCATCTTGTAAACATGGCACAATAACACCAACATCTTCATTTATAAGTTCACTTTGTCCTCCAACATCAGAAGAAATCACTGGCACGCCCATAGAAAGAGATTCATATGATGTTAATGCTAAACCTTCCTTTATTGAACAATTTACTGTTATATCGCTCATTGCATATATTTCTTCTGTTGTTCCAATGTTTCCTAAAAAATACATTATATCATTTAAATTTAAAGATTTGGCTTTACTTTTTATTTCGCGAAACATTGGTCCATCTCCAGCAACTATTACAACGAAATCATTTCTTTTTTCTTTTAATTTTTTTATAATTTCTAACATTAAATATGGTCTTTTTTGAGCAGATATTCTACAAATAAAACTAATAATATATTTATTTTCTGCATTTATTTTATATTTATCTAATATCTCTTGTTTTTTATATTTTTCCGGATTGAATCTTTTCTCATCTACTCCAATATAGCAAGTTTCCACATTTTCTTTTTCACTTCCAAAATGCTCTGATATAAGTCTTGCACTATTTTTATTACATAAATAAGTTTTGTCAATAAATCCTGATGCCATTGCAGAATCCCTTGAATATCCACCATTTCTCCAATACCATTCTTCCATGTGTACATAATCTATAATTGGTATTTCTGGATGATTCGCTTTTAAATATGGTATACATCCATATCCAAAGGTACTATTTGTATTGAATATCAAATCTATATTATTTTTTTCAATAATATAATTTATAAAACTAATCCAGTATTTTTTATCTAAAAATGTAGTTAAATCATATACTGTAGCATATTCTTCAAATTTTTGTTTCCAAAGATTTTCTGAAGGTAAAGTTGTAATTATAATAAATTCATATTTGTCTTTATTAACTTTACTTACTACATCTAAATTAAATTTATCTGCTCCTCCTACAACCATCCATGGTATAATCATCAATATTTTAATCTTACCATTTTTCTTTTGCTTTGGTACTATTATTTGAGGAACTTTATCTACTATTTCATCCCAGTCATAATCTTGTTTAGGATATTGTATTGCTACTACTTCTTTTTTTACTTTTAGGGCTGTTTCATTAACATATCTCATAGCAGTTTCTCTATTATTTTTTGCTCTACCTAGCTCACTTTCATTTTTAGGCTTTCTCCTATACCAAAAACCAAGAAAACTCATTCTAACAGGAAATTTTTCTTTTGATAACATTTTTAGCCAAAAATTCCAATCTTCAAATACAGACTTTTCTCTTAATTCATATCCACCAACCTCTTGAAAATCAGCTTTTCTTATTATCGCCATAGCAGTTAATAAGTTTTCTTTTTTTTCATATTCAGAATTAAACATTTTTCTCCATAAAAACTCTTCACCTTGAAAATTAACAACATCACAATATGCCCAACTTGCCTTAACATTTGTTTCCAAAGTCCAATATCCACATTCCAAAAATGTTGGAGAAATTACATCATCATCATCTAAAAAAACCAAGTATTTAGATGATTCAGATGCTTTAGCTGCTCCAAAATCTCTGGTTGCTGCTAACCCCTCATTCTCCTTATGAAAGACTCTTATCCTATCATCCATTTTTTCAATTTCTTGTAATTTTTTTAAACTTTCTTCATCTTTTGAACCATCATCTACAATTATCCATTCAAAAAATGGATAGGTTTGATTTAAAATCGAATTTGCTGTTATTTCTATATATTTTTTTGAATTAAAATATGGAGTTATTATAGAAATAATAGGATTTTCTTTATTATCATACTCTTTTTTTACATTAAGCTTTCTACCTGGATATAAGGTATAATCATAATTCATTTCTAATATTTCCTTTCTTTTTATGTTGTTACTTTTACATATTCATCTACAACTTCTTTTGTGTTTCCATCCATTTTTATTTTTCCTTCATATAACCATACTGCTCTATCACATAATTCTGTTACTGCTCTCATATTATGAGTTACAAAAACCATTGTCTTTCCCTGCTTTTTTAACTCTCTCATTTTTTCAAAACATTTATTTTGAAAATGTTCATCACCAACAGATAGTATTTCATCAATTAACAAAATATCTGCATCAACATTTATTGCAACAGAAAATGCTAGTCTCATATACATACCTGATGAATATGTTCTAACTGGATTATCAATAAATGGCCTTAATTCTGAAAATTCGATAATATCTTCTAATCTTGCATCAATCTGCTTTTTTGTTAATCCAAATATAGAGGCATTAAAATAAATATTCTCTCTTCCTGAAAAGTCTGGATGAAATCCTGCTCCAAGCTCCAAAAGAGAAGTTAATTTTCCATTTGTTGTTATTTTTCCTTTATTTGGATAAATTATCTTTGTCATAAGCTTCAAAAGAGTTGATTTCCCGCTTCCATTTGTACCAATTAAAGCAACAACTTCGCCTTCTTTAATTTTTAAACTAATTTCTTTTAAAACTTCTCTATTTTCTTTTTTATTCCTACTAAACAAAAATAATAGTTTTTCTTTTACTGTATTTGCCCTATCTAAATATACTTTGAAAGTTTTACTTACATTATCAACTATTATTTTGTCATTGTTAAAATCATCTTTCATATATAGTTTGCATCTCCTAAATCTTTATTATTTTTTATCTGTCTTATTAAAACTATTTAATACACTCCTATATGTTTTGTATATTTTTCTTCTAATTTTGGTGCCTATTTTTTCATTCTCAAGTTTTTCTACTTCATATAAGTCTTTGTACTTATTTAGTTCCTCTTGAAGCTGTCCTATTTTAATGTTAAAATTATTAATTTTATCATCAGTTTCTTGTTTTATATTTTTAATTTGCTGTTCATAGCCTTCTCTTTGCTTTTGCATTTCATTGTAAATTGATTCTTTTTCTTTGTATATTGACACTTTTTCATCAAATATTGAATCTTTTTCATTTTTTAATTTTGTCATTCTATTTGTTAAATAATTTTCCAACTGCAAATACTTTTCAACTTCTAATTTGTATTCGTCACTATTTCCCTCAAAAATATAAATATTTCTATCTAAATTTAAATTATCATATGCAAAACGGTAGTTTTGCTCTGTAATTTGTTTTATTTTTTCTAAATCTAATTTTTCAATTTCATTAACAACATATTCAATACTTCTACTTGCCAACTCTTTGCCCGAAAAGTTCTCTTTGGCAAAATCATTAATATTTTCAGGTGTAACCATTCCTTTTATTTCTGAATAACCACTAACAATTGCTATTCTTTTTGAAACAATTGTCTCAAGTATACATCTGTCTAGTCCTATTACAATATCATTTTGTAACAATATGTTAAATACATCTGTTCTAGTTCCTAAAAATGTTACTTTTTCTTTTATATTTTGGACTTCTTTTATAATATCATCTTTAATACTTCCGTCACCTACAATTGTTAACCTTGCTTCAGGATGTCTTAATAAATACTCTTTAAATATATTTATTGCATTTATTATCGAAATACGTTTTTCCTCACCCATTCGTCCTAAAATCAAGAAATTGCTAATTGTATTAGGTATTTTATCATTTTTAATAATATCTTCGCTAAATTTAATACTATTATTTATTATTATATACTTATCATCAGGTATATTGTATTTTCTTTTATTTTCTTCCATTGCTTTTTCTGTAATACATACTATCTTACTAGCCATTTCAAAAAATACACTAAACATACCTTTATAGTCAAAATATTGTTCTTCAAACCAATTATATATCCCTTCAATTCCAGTATGAACAAATGCGACATATGGTTTTTTTTCACTTACACATGCTGGAAATATAGCAGGAATACAATCAAATTGATGTACATGAATCTGGTCAATTTTATAATCCCTAAAAATACTTTCTATTGTTTCAGATTTTTGTAAATCAAATCCGATGGCATAATTCAAAGTCAAAATCTATAACAGTTGCTCCCTTTTTTTTAATAGTTTCAGAATAAACTCCATCTTTTGCTAAAACAATAACATTATTACCAAGTTCAACCATCTTTTCCACTTGATTAACAACAACAGTTTGTACTCCGCCAATATCTAATTTGTTTAAACATATTAAAATATTCATTTTTTATATTCCTTTTTTAAAAAATCATCTTCTTTGGACTGTTTGTATATAATTCCATGAATCTTTGCACATATCCTCTAGATTCTTTTCTGCAACCCACCCTAGTTCTTCTTTGGCTTTAGTAGGGTCTGCATAACATGCTGCAATATCTCCTGGTCTTCTTGGAGCAATTTTATAATTAACTTTTTGTCCTGTAGCTTTCTCAAAAGTATGTACCATATCAAGAACACTATAACCTGTTCCTGTACCTAAATTATATATATATAATCCTTGTCCTTCTTTTTCTAACTTTTCTAAAGCTTTTACATGTCCTATTGACAAATCTACAACATGTATATAATCTCTAACTCCTGTACCATCTGGTGTTTCATAGTCATTTCCAAATACAGATAATTGTTCTAGTTCTCCTGATGCTACTCTTACTATATATGGCATTAAATTATTTGGAATACCTTTTGGTTCTTCTCCAATTAAACCAGATTCATGGCTACCAACTGGGTTAAAATATCTTAAAACACATATATCCCAAGTATTATCTGATTTATATAAATCTTCTAATATTTTTTCAATCATTAATTTAGTGGTTCCGTATGGGTTTGTTGTTCCTCCAACTCTTGAGTTTTCAGTTATAGGAACTCTTTCCGGATTACCATATACTGTTGCAGAAGAACTGAAAATGAATTTTTTGCAATCATATTTTCTCATTGTATCTAATAAAATTATTGCACCTGAAACATTATTAAAGTAATATTCAAGTGGTTTTTGCACAGATTCTCCTACTGCTTTAAACCCTGCAAAATTTATTACGCTATCAATTTTATTTTCTTCAAATACTTTTTCTAATTGCTCTCTATCTTTATAATCTATTTGATAAAATTTGAAGTCTTTATTTGTAATTTTTTTTATATTTTCTAAAACTTTTTCATTACTGTTTGAAAAATCATCTATTATAACAATTTCTCTTCCTTTATTTAATAGTTCGATTGCTGTATGGCTACCAATATAGCCTGCTCCACCTGTTAATAATATCGCCATTTTTACCATCCTTCCTTTCTTAAGGCACAAATTATCTTTCAAACTTTACCTCTGTTTTGTATTTTTCTTATTCTATCATATTTATATATAAAGTTTCAAGTAAATTTCAAAAAAAGATTGCTTTATGATAAAGCAATCTTTTTTAAAAACAAATTTTATTTTTGAAATTCCGAACACGTCTAAAAGCTATTCTGATTTATAACCGTTTCTTCTTATAATTATCTCGTAGTTTCCATATATTTGCCTTATTGCATCTGAAGCTTCATTTTCATGTTTCACATATTCTAATTTTATGTTTTGAATTCCAAACTTAAGGAGTACTCCACCATTTTCATCTATAGTGTAAGTACCAATGTGCTCATTACTTACCATTGGTAGATTTCCAGAAAATTTTCCATCTGGTGAAAAAATTAATCTACCTGGATTTTTAATATAGTCTTCTCCAAAGATTTCTTCAAATCCAACTTTTTTATAAATTCTATTTGCTATGTCATTTTTAAAAGCTGTATAATATTGCCATTGTCCCATTTCTTTTGATATTCTTTTGTAAAGAGGGTTTTCATATGATTCAGATGGATTATTAACAATACTGTTAGTTTGTGTTGAATTTTCTATGGTTGTATTTGTATTTACAGAATTAGTATTATTTGTATTTGTTTGGTTTGTATTTGTTTGGTTTGTATTTATTTGATTTGTCTGGTTGGTATTTGATACATTCTCACTCACAACAGTATTTCCAACAATTACATTTTCTGAGTGTTGTAAATTATTTTCTTCTTTATTTTCAGTATTATTTTCTTGTATAGAACTTACTTCATCTTTTCCCTTAACATATTTTACTATTTTAAATTTAGAATATTTATCATATTCATTTACTTTAAAATATGCTGTTGCAATTTTTTTATCTACTTTACTATAATCGATTGAAAAACTTTCATCTTCCATTATATTAGCATATGAAAACTTCGCAGTATACAATCCCGCACAATAAGATATGTCCATTATTTCTATAACTGTATTTGGATTAAAACCTTCAGTCCCTGATAATACATCAAAGTATTCTGTACTATTTATTGTTTTTCTTTGGAATAGCTCACCTTTTTTAAATATTTCATCTACCTTCTCATATCCTATACTTTCAAGAATACCATTTACATCTTCCACTTTATATGCATTTCCATTATTTGTTTGATATGGTTTCACATTTTTTATGCTTGAAAGTATAGCTTCTGCAAAATGGATTTTTCCATCATTATCGCTTTTTATTGTTTTTTCTTCATATGCTGATATAAATCCCAAATATTTCTTTAATTCAATTTCAGAAACCTTTTGAAGTGCTTCTTCTTCTCCTTCAATAACAATCTCTCTCGTATTTAAATTTATTGTAAATCTAGCTATTTTTTCATTATTTGATTTATATATCTCTAATACTATAACATTATCTTCTTGTTTATAATCATTCAATCTTAATTCCTCTGTATACTCAGATAAATTTTGATTATTGGCTTTAACACTTATTTGATTACATATTACTTTATTTTCTGAATTATATACTTTGTAACTTAAAGGTACCAGTGTCTTATCAACTTCTATGTTTTCCTCATGTACTACTAAAGTAAGTGTTGCCTCATTTTCTTTTATTTTAAAGTTTCTAATTTGCATTCCAACATTTTCCGTTAATTTTATTGTCTCATATGAAATTGTTATATCTCTATCTGATAAAATAGCATCTTTTCCTTCAATTGTTTCCTTATTTCCTGTAATTAAGTATTTTATCAAAAAAAATACATTCCCATAACCATTAGTTGAAGCATAAACATTTGCAGCTCCCATTATTATAATTAAACTTGCAGCTATTGCTAACATTTTCCTCCATTTTGTAACTTTTTTTACACTATTTTTAATATTTTCTTTTGTGTAATTTTCTTTTTTAAATTTTTCTTCCATAAAAAAATCCTCCTTTTTTATATTATTAAATATATCCTCTGATTTTTTTGAAATAAGTTTGTCTTCTTGTAATTTTTGTTTTATAAATAAATCTTTTTCATCATCCAATTTTTTCACCTTCTTTCTTTTTTAAGATATCATATATCTTTCCTCTCGCCCTTGATAATCTGGATTTAACTGTACCTTCTGGAATATTTAAAAATTCTGAAATTTCATTAACAGAAAATTCATCATAATAATATAAAACTGTTACTAATTTTAAATCTTTATCAATCATATTTAAAACTGTTTCTAATGTAGATTCTTCTTTATATCTATCATAATATGAATCCTCCTCTTTCTCAATCTTTTCATCAATAGATATAATTTTTTCATTTTTTCTTATTATGTCATAACTTGTATTAATAAGTATTCTTATAATCCAAGTATTAAAATATTTATCATTCTTTAATGTATTAATTCCTTTGTAAGCTTTTATTAATGTTTCTTGTATTGCATCACAAGTATCATCATCATTTTTTAAAATTGATATACCTGTTTTATATAATTTAATTTTCACATCTTCCACTAACTTAGAAAAAGCTTCTTTATTTCCATTCTTTGCCAATTCGACTAATTTAACATTTGAATCCACGTTTCTTATCCTCCTATATATTAGACGTAATTTTTTTCAATTTTGGTTCACAAAAATATTATAACACCCTATAAAAAAAAAACTGTAACAATTATTTGTCTTTTTTAAGACATTTTTGTTACAGAAAAATTAATTTCCAAATTATATACATTAAATTTTTAATTTTTTTGTAAGTATTTCAACACCGCTTCTACTTAAACCCAAATTTTATTTTTTCTGTTAAACTTAGCTTTATATGTAAGGGCTCTTCTATTTCTAATTTTTTATTTTGCAAAATACTTTCTTCATTAAGACAAGTTAATTCTCGTAGTTTTTCTTCACCTACAATTGACTTTATCTCATCTAATGCCTGTTGGATATTTGGATAAATAGTATCTGGTTTATGCACATCACTTCCTAGAAGATGAATGTAATTATTTTCAAAAAATTTTTTCACAATAATTTTTGCTTTTTCTCCATACCATCCTAAAATACTCAAATAGTTTGCTTGCATTAAAACTCCTGCCTCAATTAAATCAAATATTAAGCTTGGCTGCTTTTGCACAAATGAATATCTTTCAGGATGAGCCAAAATTGGGGTATAACCATTTCCAAGAATATCATATACTACATCATATATGTTCATAGGTTTTGTATTTAATGGAAATTCAAAAAGAACGTAATTTGTTTCATTAATAGTTGCTACAATCCCTTTTTTTAATAAATCAACTATATTTTCAGAAAAATAAACTTCATTACCTAAATATAATTTTAAATTAATATTTTTTTTGTTTATTCCTTCTTGAAGTGCATTTATCCAAACTTTTCTTTCGGCCATATTTGATTCATATGCATTTTCAATATAATGAGAAGTCGAAATTATAGCTTTAAATCCTGCTTTTTCGGCTTCTTCAAACATTTTAAATGTTTCTTCTAAACTTTTAGAACCATCATCAACATTAGGAATTATATGGGAGTGAAAATCTATCATAAAACATCCTCTCCTATCTATCTTTATAGGTTATTTCTGCTATTTGCAACTTTGTTTATAAATTGCCTAAACAGTACCCTTGACTTTTTATTTGTTAAAATTTATTGTTGGTTTTTTTCCTGTTCTAAAAATGAGTTTATTTGGTTTATTATAGATTCTGTTTTTTGCATTGTATTTTGGTTATCATCTATTTTTATATTATTGCTGTCTTTAGGGTAGTTTTCTATGCTATTATCGATATCTTTAGGATAATTTTCTATACTATTATTACTGTCTTTAGGATAGCTCTCCATACTATTAATACTGTCTTTAATATAGCTTTCCAAACTGTTATTGCTTGTACTCTCAACCCTATCTTTTCCGTATATATTGTCATTATTGTTTAAGTTATTTTGAGATATCTTTGTAAAAGTATTAGACTTCAAACTTTCATTACTCTTTTTGTTTTTTCTTCCGTTTTTAGATTTATTATTATCATGTCCATAATAATAATATCTTTCTCCATATCTTTTATATGAAACTGGCATTCTATTAATTACTACACCTGCTATATTTCCACCAACATTTTTTATGTTTTTTATAACTCTTGCTAAAGCATCTTTTTTGGTCATTTTATATGCGGTAACTATTACTGTTGAATCTGCAATTCTAGATAGAATTACAGAATCTGTAACAAGCTCACTAGGAGTTCCATCTATTATTATTATATCACTTAAACTTCTTAATTCTTTTAACAGTAGTTTCATTTGAATAGAAACTAATAATTCAGAAGGATTTGGAGGAACAGAACCTGCTGACATAACATACAAATTATCAACCTCTGTTGCTTGAATATAATCTGCAACATCTTTTGATAGCTCTCCAGTTGTTTCATTTACTTCAGCTTCAGATAAAAAATTAGATAATCCTGGTTTTGGAGATATTCCAAAAACAGAATATAATCTACCTTTTCTCATATCTGAATCAATTAAAACTACTCTCTTTCCAGCTTGTGCAAATGTTACTGCTAAATTTGAAGCAGTCCAGCTTTTCCCTTCCCCAGGAAATGTACTTGTAACTAGTAAAACTTTAAGTTTTTTATTTACATTCATAAATTGTATATTTGTTCTTAAGGTTCTAAAAATTTCTGATATTGGTGATTTAGGATTTTTATGTGCTATAACTTCTTTCTTCATTATTTTTTTCCTCCTTTATCATTTGAAAAATTGTCAATTTGTGGTATAGATACAAGTACTGGTAATCCGAAATTCTTTTCAATATCTTCTGATGTTTTTATCGTTGTATCTAACATATTAGCTAATAATACATACATTACAGCAATAACAGCACCAATAAAAGCAAATATTATTACATCTTTACTGTGGTGAATATTTGCAGGTGTATAATTTGGCTCTGCCTGGTCAAGTATATGCAAGTTATTAATTTTATATATATCTGCAACTGTATCGCAGAAAACTTTTGCAATTTCATTTGCAATTTTTGCTGATACATCAGCATCTTCATTTGTTACTGAAATCTTTATCATCTCTGCATCTTCTACTTCTTTAACAGAAACATTTCTCTTTAGTTCCTGTTCACTAATGTTTATTCCCAAATTTGAAATTACTTGTCTAATAACATCATTACTTTTAACAATTTCACTATATGTAGATACTAATTTAGAATTTAATGTAACATCTGTTGTAGTTATAGTATTTGCCGTAGTATCATTTCCTGAAGCACTTGTTAAAACAAGTGATGTTGATGCACTGTATTTAGGTGTTGTAAAAGCAATCGTGTAAACTATACCAACTCCTGTCATAATTATTACTATTAATATTATTTGAAATAATTTACTCATAAATAATTCAAACAATTCTTTTAAATCTAACTCTTCCATATTACTCTCCTCTTTATAATTTTATTTATATTTTGTTTTATTTATTATTGATTTGCTGATTTCCTTTACAGTATCAGAAGGCTCATAGTCTGCTTCTCCAAATACTTCTTGGTGCAATTTTATTACATTACTTTCTAAAGTTACTGGAACTCCATACCATCTATCTATTGTAATACCTCTAACTTCATATGGCCAACCTATACTTGTATTAATATGATATTTTAAAGCTTCTGGTATTAATTCTTTTATTTCATTTACTTTAATATTTGTAGATACTTCTGGTAATAATTTATTTAACATTCTATTTAGTTCTGTAATGCTTAATTTTTGTGCTTTCGCAAACGTTGCAGATAAAACATCTCTCATTCTTTCTGCCCTTTTGTAATCTCCACCTGCAGTATACCTAATTCTTGAATATGCCAGAGCTTGTACTCCATTTAAATTTTGAAGCCCAGATTTTGTAATATGCTCCGTTTTTGTGCCCTCTTGTTTATCTATTCCATCTATATAATTATTTATATATTGCAGTTCTGCATTTTCTATTTTTATTTCTACTCCACCTATTTCGTTAATAATATCAACTACTGCACCAAAATTTACAGAAACATATTCTTTTATATCTAAGTCTAAGTTTTTATTTAAAGTATTAATTGAAAGTTCTGCTCCACCAAATGCATATGCGTGTGTAACTTTGTCTAACCCATGACCATCTATATTTAAGAATGAATCTCTATAAACTGAAATTAGTTTTACCTCATTTGTTTCTTGGTTTATTGAAGCAATAATTATGCAGTCACTTCTTGTATCATCATATGTATCTGCTCTAGAATCCACTCCAAAAATCGCTATGTTTCTATATCCTTTTTTCTCTAACTCAACACCATCATTTACTTCAATTTTCTCATCTGGTATGCCTTCATAATGGACCTTTGAAAGCTTATTATTAAAAATATACCAACCTATAATTCCCAAAATAATAAGTAACAGTAGTATTACTAATAACACCTTTGTAATAATTTTTATTGCTTTTAGCATTTTTTTACTCCTTTTTTTAATACCCATATATTGTATTATATTTTATATAAAAAAGCAATATTTTTTTAATTTTTTTATAAAATACTGAAAAAAAAACACGCTTTAGCGTGTTTTTTTCAGTATTTTTATTTTAATTCTACTGTAGCTCCAACTTCAGCAAATTTTGCTTTTAAGTCTTCTGCTTCTTCTTTAGAAACTCCTTCTTTAACTGTTTTAGGAGCTCCATCAACTAAATCTTTAGCTTCTTTTAGTCCTAAACCTGTAGCATCTCTAACTACTTTTATAACTTTTATTTTTTGATCTCCTGCTGATGCAAGTACAACATCAAAAGATGTTTTTTCTTCTGCAGCGGCAGCTGCAGCTCCTCCAGCTGCTGGTGCAGCAGCTGCTACAGCAGATACACCAAATTCTTCTTCTATAGCTTTTACTAATTCAGCTAATTCTACTACTGTCATTTTTTTAATTTCTTCAATAAATTCTTCTTTACTCATAATTTTAAAATCCTCCATTATTAATTTTTAAATATTTTCTTGTGATTTAAGTTCACAACTCTAATTACTCTGTTGAAGTCTAACTTGCTCCAATCCAACTGCCAATTTTGAAATATTTGCAAGTAATCCACCAGCAAGCATAGATAGCAATTCTTGTCTTGATGGTAATTTTGCAAGTGTTATAATTTCTTCTGCAGTCATTACTTTACCTTCGATTATACCACCTTTTATTTTGTAATAATCATTACTTTTTGTAAAATTATATATAACCTTTGTAGGCTCTAAATAATCTTCGTTTGTCATTATAACTGCTGTAGGTCCTTCTAATTGTTCTTCTAACCCTTCATAATTGCACTCAGATAATGCTCTTCTAGTTATATTATTTTTTATAACTTTATATTCAGAATTAATATTTCTTAAGCTAGTTCTTAAAGCAGTTACATCTTCAACATTAATTCCTCTATAATCTGTAAGAAGTATCAATTTTGCATTTTTCATTTGCTCTGCAAGTTTTGTTACATTCTCCTTTTTTTTCATTATTGATTTTTCACTTGCCATTTTAAAATTTCACCTCCTAAATTTGTTTTTATATATTTTTTACTATACTCACAAAAATCGAAACTAAAAATTTTTACCTATTTTTAAAAATGGATTTCCATGAAGCATAATAAATAAAAACTTATTATTTGCCACTAACCAAGACATATAATAAGTTTTGTATTTTTATATACCTCGGTAGGGCTTATATATTGCCTACTGTCTTTGGCTATTATTTAATTTTTATTGTTCTATCCAAATTCCAGGTCCCATTGATGTTGCAATAGAAATACTTTTTATGTATTGACCTTTTGCTGCTGCTGGTTTTGATTTAATTATTGCATCAATAATTGTTTGATAGTTTTCTTGTAGTTTGTTAGCTCCAAAAGAAACTTTTCCAAATCCTAAGTGAATAATGTTTGTTTTATCTAATCTATATTCAACTTTACCAGATTTAATATCTTCTATAGCTTTTGTAACATCCATTGTTACTGTTCCTGATTTTGGGTTTGGCATTAAACCTTTTGGTCCTAATACTTTACCTAATCTTCCTACAACACCCATCATATCTGGTGTAGCAACTACAACATCATAATCAAACCAGTTTTCATTTTGAATTTTTGGTATTAATTCTTCTGCTCCAACATAATCTGCTCCTGCTTTTGTAGCCTCATCTGCTTTAGGTCCTTTTGCAAACACTAAAACTTTTAAACTTTTACCAGTACCATTTGGAAGTACTACTGTACCTCTAACTTGTTGGTCTGCATGTTTTGAATCAACACCTAATCTAACATGTAATTCTACTGTTTCATCAAATTTTGTTTTTGGCATTTTTTCAATAATTTCTAATGCTTCATTAATTGAATATTTTTTTGTTTTGTCAACTAATTTTGCACTTTCTTGGTATCTTTTACCCATTTTAAAAATCCTCCTTTTGGTAATTAACGAAGGTTTACCCTTCTCCCAATTATTTATATAATTAAATTATTATATATTAATTTATATTTAGTACCTTCTTCTCGTTGGAAAATAATTGTTATTTGAGGTGGTTTTAGTTTTTTCAAAAGGTAAAGGAGCGTACAATTAGTACGTGACTGCGTTTTGAAAAAATTAAAATCGGCTCAAATGGCAATTAGTTTTCAACAATGGTTACTCCCATTGAACGAGCTGTACCCTTAACCATACTCATAGCAGTTTCTAATGATGCAGCATTTAAGTCTGGCATTTTTTGCATTGCAATTTCTTTTACTTGTTCCATAGTTAGTTTTCCAACTTTTTCTTTGTTTGGTTTTCCTGAACCTTTTTGTAATCCTAAAGCTTTTCTTATTAATACAGCAACTGGTGGAACTTTTGTTATAAATTCAAATGATTTATCTTTATAAACAGTTATTACTACTGGTATAATTAAACCTGCTTGACTTGCTGTTCTATCATTAAAATCTTTAACAAATTGCATAATATTTATTCCTGCAGAACCTAATGCTGGTCCTACTGGTGGAGCAGGTGATGCTTTTCCTGCTTCAATTTGTAATTTTATTTGTTTAACTACTTCTTTCTCTGCCATTTAAAATATCCTCCTAAAATCAATCTAATTTTTGAATTTGTGAAAATTCTACTTCTACTGGAGTTTCACGTCCAAACATAGATACTAAAACTACAGCTTTATTTTTATCTTTTTTTATTTCTTTAACAATTCCAGTATAATTATCAAGTGGACCTCCTATAATCTTTACATTATCATCAATACTATAGTCCACATTTATAGGAACACTGTCAAATCCCATTTTTCTTATTTCTTCATCAGAAAGCGGAATTGGGTCAGTTCCTGAACCAACAAATCCTGTAACACCTCTGGTATTTCTAACAATATACCAAGAGTTTTCTGTTACAATCATTTTAATTAAGACATATCCTGGAAAAACTTTTTTTAAATTTGTTTTTTTCTGTCCATCTTTTATTTCTATTTGTTCTTCCATAGGAACTATTATATCAAAAAAGAAATCCTCTAATTCCCTATTTTTTATAGTTTTTTCAAGGTCTGTTTTTACTTTATTTTCATAACCTGAATAGGTATGAACTACATACCATCTAGGTACCATGTCATAATCTTTTTGAGACATTTTTTAGCCTCCTATTTCTAATATGTTTTGCATTTATTTTATTCTTGTTCTTTATTTTCGCTATTTTCTTCGTTATTTTCTTCACTAGTTATTGTCTCTAAGTTTTCTGTTTCATTTGATTCTGTACTTTCTTCTTCATTTTCACTATCCTCAGAAGTTTCATTTTGTGTTTTTAACGAAGTTTGTATTTTTTCTTGTAGGTTAGTTATTCCATACTTATTTAAGTTGTCAAAACAAAAATCTAAAACAAATACAATAAGTGCAATAATTAATACAAAGCTAATTACAGTAACAGTATTGTTAAAAAGTTCACGTGGTGTTGGCCATGTGACTTTTTTTAGCTCTAGCTTAATTTCTTTAAAAAAATTTTTATTTTTATTATTTTCTTTTACTTCTTTTTTAGCCATTTCATATCCTCCTAAAATAGCTTAACTATTTTGTTTCTTTATGTGTTGTACGTTTTTTACAGAATTTACAATATTTTACTAACTCTAATCTATCAGTATTGTTTCTCTTGTTCTTTGAAGTCATATAATTTCTGTTTTTGCATTCTGTACATTCTAGTATTATATTTTCTCTTGGTCCTTTTGCTGCCATAAAATAACACCTCCAAATTGTTTGACTTTTCATTATTTTAAGAAAAGTTACTGTTTTGTACTTTAAATTTAGTACTTGTGGAAACCCCACATTTTTTTAATAAAACGATGTGATCGTATGTGTCTAAGTTACATACGCTTGAATATTTTACCACCTAAAATACTTTTTGTCAATGGTTTTGCAAAAAATTTCAATAAAACCTTTTTTATTTACTATAATTGAAATCTCTCCATTTTGATCTGTTCTATATACTTTTATGCCATTGATTTGTAATCTTTCAATTATTTCCTTATTCGGATGCCCAAAATTATTATTTTTTCCAACACCTATTAATGCAATTTGGGGAGAAACTGCTTTTAAAAATTCCAAAGTTGTTGAAGTTTTAGAGCCATGATGTGCAACTTTTAAAACTTTCGACTTTAAAACCTCTACACTTCCTTTATATTGTTCTAAAATTTGCTTTTCTGCGATTTCTTCTATATCTCCTGTAAACAAGCAAGAAAAATCTTTATATCGCATTTTACAAACAATAGAATTATTATTTAAAATATTTTCACTTATTAATTTTTCGGTATTTGGCCAAAGAATATCAATATATAAATCTTTTTCTATTTTTATAGTGTCACCTTTTCCTACAATTTGCACCTTTATGTTTTTTGCACTTACTATATTTTTAAATTTTTCATAATTTTCACTCATCTCCCCTTGCTTTGAAATTACTACGGTTTCCACCTTTAATTCTTCCATAACTGTAAAAATTCCGCCAATATGGTCTTGGTCATAATGAGAGATTATTATATAATCTAACTTTTTTATTTTTCTACTTAATAAATAGGGTATTACAGTTTTTCTTCCAACATCAAAACTTTCGCTTCCACCTCCATCTATTAGGATTTTTTTGTTATAAGGAGTTGTAATTAAAGTACACTCCCCTTGCCCAACATCTACAAAATATATTTTAAGCTTTTTAGGTACTATACTAATTAAAAGCTGTAAGATAACAACAATTAGAATAATACTTATAAATCTATTCTTATTTTGCAAAATTTTATATTTTATAAATTGAAATATATTAAGTATTCTTTTGTGAAATAAATATAAATTTTTTTGTATTTTAATTTTTGTAAGTAGAAGTAAACTACAAACAAAAAAATAATAAAATACTATTTTTAACATACTAGGTGTAGTAATAAAAATCTGATTAAGTGGCATTTTAGCTCCTATGGCTGATAGATAAATTAAAATTTTTAAATTGATTTTAAGTAATATCAGAATTAATTTATTTTTAAAAATAAGAAAAAGAAAACTTAAAAATATAATTGGACCTATAATAAAACTTGTTAAAACACTTATAACTATACTAGTAATTGTTAAAGTATTAAAATTAACTCCTACAATTGGAATTATAAATATTGTTACAGAAATTGTAATTAAAATTACATCAAGCACTTTTTGTACAATTTCTGTTTTTAAAATTAAAATAAATTTTTGTAAATTCCTTCTATTCCTTCTAATTGCCCTATTTTCTATTTGTTCTATTTTTAATTTTATAAACTTACTTAAAATTGGAAAACTAAAAAATATTCCTATTGCACCCAAATATGATAGATTTAAACTTACATCTAATATTTTGAAAGGATTTTCTATTAGAATTAAAATAAGAGATATTGAAAGTGCTTCTATAAAATCATTTTGTTTATAAAAAAATCCACTCATTATAAAAATGATTCCTGTAATTCCTGCTCTTACAGCAGATGGAGTAAAATTAACTAAACTTATATAAAATATTACTACAATACTGGCAATTGGTTTTGAGCTATGTTTACCAATTATTTTATTTAAAACAACTACTACAAACATAATAA
The DNA here is from genome assembly GCA_947168035.1 of uncultured Clostridia bacterium. Taxonomy (GTDB): domain Bacteria; phylum Bacillota; class Clostridia; order TANB77; family CAG-508; genus CAG-269. The sequence goes on from CAMVKF010000001.1 coordinate 25,996, forward strand.
TGTAAGATACATGCATTCCAGAAATGGCAAGGATATGAGAGATATTGCTTTTTGAAAAATCTTCTATTTGTTCTTCTGAAATTTCTTCTTTATTTCCAAGCAATATTCCTTTTAAAATTCCCTTTTCTTCTTCATTTAAATTTGATTTATACAGTTTTTCTTCAATTATATTTTTTGTTTTATTTACATATTTTAGTATTATATTTCCATTATTTTTAGAAATTACTTTTATATTATTTACTTTAATTGTTCCATATACTTTTTTAGTTTTTAAATAATTTTTATAATTAAAACCTTTATAATTTGTTTGTTTAGAGGGCTCAATATATGTCCCATCTACTATTATTTTGTCCCCATATTTTAGATTTTTTTTAACTCCTGTTAAATAAAAATTATTGTTATTTATTTTTATTATATACTTATCTTCTATTTTATTTGTAATTAGTCCTTTTAAACTTATTTTTTCATTATCTAAATTTTTATATTTATTTTTAAATTGAAAATCTCGATATAATGTAATCGAATTTGAAATTATACTAAAAATAATTATTATCTTTAATACCTTTGGAGTAAATATTAATTTTATATATCTAGAATATCTTTTTAAAGAAAATAATTTAAATTTTTCATTCTGCTTTTTTCTCCTTAAACATATTAAAAAAATAGGCAAATAAAAAAGGACTATACTTATTTTAAAATATAGCCCCATTATTATTCCTATTATATATCCGAAGACAAGCAGTTGTGAATTTTCTATTTTCTAACATTTGCTTCTCCCTTTTTATTGTAAATTTCATTTATTTCTAAAAGATTTAGAATGAGTTTGAAAAAGAATTAATTATTTTCCAAACTATATAACTCTTCTTGCACCTAAGTACTTAGACTTATAATAACTTTCTGAAAGTGAAGATATTATTATTCCTTTAGAAGGATTTGCTGCATGTATGAAATTATTTCCACCAATATATATTCCAACATGACCTGAAAAACATACTATATCTCCTGCTTGTAAATTACCTTTATCTACTGCTGTTCCCACACTTTTTTGTGAACTTGATGCATGAGGAAGTGAAATTCCAAAATTTTTATATACACTCATTACAAATCCTGAACAGTCACATCCATTAGTTAAGCTTGTTCCTCCATATACATATGGATTACCTAAAAATTGTTTTGCATATGCAACAACACTTGCACCAGAAGTAGATGAGCTACTTGTTGCTTGAGATGTTGTTTCTTTCTTTTCTTCTTGTTTTTGCGTTTCTTCTTGCTTTTTTTCCTCTTCTTTTTTGTTTTGTACTTGTGCTGTATTGTTTTCTGCTTGTTGTCTTGAGGTTTCCTCACTTCTTGTGGTTACTTTTGTTTTTGTATCTGATAAGTATTTGCTAGCAACATAACCAGTAGAAGATTGGTATTTTACTTTAGACCAAGTACTATCAACTGTTTCTAATACTATTACTTCTGAATTTAAAGTAAGTTGTTTAATAACTTTTGCATTATTTTCTGCTTGTTGTCTCATATTTAGAGTTTCTACAGATACATATTTTTTAACTGTTTTAACTTCTTCCTTTTTTTCTTCAGTTTTGTTTTCTTCTGAAGTTTTCTTATCCTCTTTTTGTTCTTGCTCTTGGCTATTTTCTTCTTTATTTGATTCTGTATTTGTATCTTTGCTATCTTCTTGTTGTTCTTCTGAATTATTTGCTGTATTTATTTTTCCTAGCAATACCCAACCACTATTATTTTCTGTTTCAATATATGCCCATTTATTTATTACTTCTTTTACTTGTATTTCAGTGTTGCTATATACAGTTGCAATGACATTTGAAAATATTGTTGGTAAAATTTTTAAATCTAGGTTAGATGCTATTTTGCCTTTATAGCCTTTTTGAATAACATTTTTATTATTATCTTCTGTTGTATTTTCTGTATTTGAATTTTCTGTGTTTTCTTGATTTGTTTCTGAACTTTGAGTGTTTTGCACCTCATTTGAAGTGTTTGTTTGATTTTCTTCTACTTTAATCATGTCTTTTCTAATATAGCCTGTTTTACCTTTATATGTTACTTTGTACCATTCACCTTCTTCTGAAAGAATTTCAAATTTGTCTCCAATTGAAATTAAGTCTAAAATTTGTGAAGTTGTTGAGGTTTCTTTTCTTAATCTTGTATTATCATTAAGTAATTTTCCTGAATAACCGTATACTCTTGTGTTTATTAAAATTAATCCTACGTATATTAAAATGACTAAAAGTGCTTTAATTTTTTTCTTCATAAATAACTCCTATTTTTTATATAAATTTTCAATGAACTTAGTATATACTTTTAGTAAAAAAATGTCAATGAAATTTTGTGAATTTTTTGTGAATTACAAAATTAATTGTTACTATTCACAGCTAAAATTGTCTAAAGTCCGCGCCAGAGATTAATATATAAATATTTTTAGAAAAATCGAATGTGATTGGAGCAATTGAGCAAGTTCTTAATGAATTTTATGGAAAGAGTTCAAGCTCGCCTTGGAAGGGTGCCATAAAAGGCATTTAGAAATTGCTCAGTTGCGAATTGAGCCGAGATTTTTCGAAAAATATTTATATATTAATCTCGTAGGCAGGACTATTAAAATTTAAATGCTGTGAATAGTAACAATCATTTCTCCATTAAAATACCACATATGGTCTTCGATTATTTTTACATCAATTATAGAATTTATTAAACTTTCATCTCCTTCAAATACAACAACTTTGTTGGTTTCAGTTCTTCCTGTAAGTAGTTTTGCATTTCCCTTACTTGGTCCTTCAACAAGTATTTTTTGAGTGGTACCTAAATAATTTTTGTTATTTTTTGCAATTATTTCTTCTACTAAAGTTTTTAATCTATCAAACCTTTTGTGTTTTATATCTTCTGGTATTTGGTCTGGCATTTTATCTCCAACAGTTCCTACTCTTCTTGAATATATAAACATAAAAACTTGTTCAAATTCTACTTTTCTTACAACATCTAGCGTATTCTCAAAATCTTCCTCTGTTTCGCCAGCAAAACCTACAATTATGTCTGTTGAAAATTTAATTTCTGGAATTTTACTTTTTATTTTTTCTATTAATTCTAAATATTGTTCTTTTGTATAATTTCTGTTCATTTTTTTAAGCATTTTTGTACTTCCAGATTGAAGTGGCAAGTGAATATATTTACATACTTTATCACTATTTTTTATTGCTTCAATTACATCATCTGTAAAATCTTTTGGGTGTGGTGAAACAAACCTTATTCTTTCTATACCTTCTATTTTATTAATTTCTATTAAAAGTTTTGCAAATGAATATATTTTAGCAAAATCTCCATTTACATCTTGCATTTTTCCTTGTTTTATTTTGTTCATCTCTGAACATAAATAAGAATTTACATTTTGCCCTAGTAATATTACTTCTTTGTAACCACTGCTAGCTAATTTTTTTACTTCTTCTATAATATCTTTTGGCTTTCTGCTTCTTTCTCTGCCACGTACAAAAGGCACTATGCAATATGTGCAAAAATTGTTGCAACCATACATAATTGTAACAGAACCTGTAACTTTACTTGTTCTTTTAATTGGTAAGTTTTCGTAAACATAGCCATCTATATCTACTATATCTTTTACTTTTTCCCTTTTTTCTATTACTCTAAAAATATCCTCTGGAAGTTTATGCAAAGTATGTGTTCCAAAAATTATATCTACATATTTAAAAGATTTTTTTAGTCTTTCTATAATATGCTCTTCTTGCATCATACATCCGCCAATTGCTATTATTAAATTATTTTTTTCTTTTAAATTTTTAAGTTCGCCTATTTTGCCAAATAGTCTTTCTTCTGCGTTTTCTCTTACACAACAAGTATTAAATATTGCTAAATTGGCTTCTTCAATTTTTTCTGTTTTGGTATAGCCCATTTGCTCTACCATACCACAAATTTTTTCTGAGTCATTTTCATTAAGCTGACAACCTAAAGTTAGTATTGTATATTTTAATTCTTTATTTTTGATAATATTTTTTACTTTTTCTATATATTCTTTTTGTAAGTTTACTGCTTCTGCTTCTTCGCTCATTATAAAATCCTTTCTAATAAAAAATAAGAAATTAGAGGTGAGATGTGAGATGTTAGAGGTGAGAAACCTAAGGTATGATATTTGAATCTCACTTCTAACTTCTAACTTCTAACCTCTAATTTTATACATTTTGTTTTTCTTTTAGCAAGTCTCTTATTTCTTCTAGTAAAAGTGTATTTTCTTCTTTTTTAGGTTCTTCAGCTTTTTCTTCTTCTTTATTTCTCTTTGTTATTTTATCTATTGCTTTTACCATAAAGAAAATACATGCTGCAATTATTAAGAAATCTAGAACATTTTGAAGGAAGTTTCCATATGTAATTGTTGCATCTTTTACATTTATGCTTAAACCTGTAAAATCAATTCCTCCAATTACTATACCTAGAATTGGCATTAAAATGTCATTTACTATTGATGTAACTATTTTTCCAAATGCTGAACCTATAATTACACCAACTGCCATATCTAATACATTTCCTTTTGCAATAAATTCTTTAAATTCCCCTAATGTTTTTGTTCCTTTATTTTTTAGTTCTTCTTTTTTCACAATAAACTCCTCCTTTTATATGTTGTTTTACATAATATATCATAAATTTTTATTTTTCTCAAGAGGTTTTGTTAAAATTTTTGCTACAAATTCCTTATTCATAGTCTTTTAAGAAATATTTTTCCGGGGTGTTGCTTCCATATAACTCATAGTTTATGTTATTTATGTTAAATGCTCCGTGACGCTCTCTTCCTAAAGCATAAAAATAAGCTGTTTCTATATTTTTCCTGTTTTTCTCTCCTGCACTGATAGGATTACTCGAATAAGGATTAATTCCTTTCTTAACATATTCATACATATCACCATTATACAAATTATTTAAATTATTATATTCTATTCCTGAGCTTCCCATTATACTTGTATAACTTCCAATATAACCTTGTACTTGATTATTTAAATCTTTATAACTCATCGGCACATACGGGATTTCTTCACCTTCACTTCTATCTATTTTTTTCTCAAAATTTAACTTCCATATTCCAGCATAATACCCCAGTGTAGACTTTTCTTTAATTTTAATGAAAGAGTTTGTCGGTGTTGTTAAACCATTATCTGTAACTCTTACATAAGTATTATCTGTTGTTAATAGATATATATCATTTTCATCTACGTGCTCTTTAGATAATGTGTTTTGTACTACTTTGTAGCTATTAAATATTTTTGAGTTTATTACCATTCCTTGCATAAATGAAATTGCACAAGGCTCATCTTGTATTAATTCCCAATCATCTTCAGAAATTTTTGGCATTACATATTCTTCTCCTGAACCAGTCGAATAATTTGAAATTGCTGAAATTAAGTTTGTTTCTATAATATATCTTATTACAGCTCTCCTATGTTGATTAAAATTTGATTTTTGCCATTGTAAGTTGTATTCTCTATAACCTTGAAAAATATAAACATTTTCTGGTATGTGGGTAATATTATTAGAATCTGGATTTGTAACAAATACAGCATCGCTTGAATTTAGATTTATTAAATTATACCCAAATTTTACTTCTTTTCCACTTTTATCTATATATCCTTTTTTAGAAATATCGCCAGATGCATAGATTCTATCTCTAAATTCATATGCATTTTTATAATATTCGTATGCACTTTTGTTATGTTTTATTGCATTATATAATTTTTTTATATTTTCTGGTTCATTATTAAATTGTGAAAAATTTTTTTGACCTGAACTATCTATATAAAATATTTTTGCTTCTTCAGCATTTTCGTCTGTTACTTCATTATCATTTGCTAAGTAATATTTTACTCCATTAATTTTTACATATGGATATTCTGTATTCCCTACATATTCTTTTAATTCTTCAGTATTATTTTTTGTAATTGTCGTATTACCAATTGTATATTTTTCCCCTGATTTTGCAATTCCATTCATTAAATACCCTGCATCATATACATAATGATCTTCATCAAAACCACCTATATATCCTTGTATTGTTATATAATTATCTAATGTATATGTTATTATAAAATCTGAATTATCATATTTATATCTACAAGAATAATATATATATGGTTTTAACCCTTCTGTTTTTTCATCCTTTTTGCTAAAACCTTCATCTATTTCTTCAACATCAACTAATGTGTTTGTATAAGGTGAATGTATATAAAAACCATCATATAATGTAAATGCTATAGCTGGTACATAGTCTTTCATAGCACCACGCTTAGTTCCTATAAAATTAAAATTTGTTGCTAAAGAATTATAAAAGGTATTTGCCGCTGCCTCTAAATCACTTACTTTTGCATTTGCATCATCCCCAAAACTGTTATTTACAGTATTTAGCTGGTATGCCTTTATTGCATCAAATGTGGAATTTAGAAGTTTTGTATTATATTCTATTTCAATTCTTTCTGTTTGTATTCTTCTATTTATATATTGTGATAATACCATTGATATTGGTATTATTATTACTAAAAATATAACAGTTAACGATTCAAGTTTCACGATAAATGTCCTTTCTTTTATACTTTTGTTATTATACGAGAAGTTTTTAATCTAATCTCTAACTTCTCACCTCTAACATCTATTTAAATAGGGAACAAACATCTAACTTTAATAATAAAATTACATGTTTGTCCCCCTTATTTTAAGAATCTTTTCTTATAATTTATTTATTTTACAGTTGTTGTAACAATTCCAGAATCTTGTGCTACACTAGAATCATTTCCAGTAACTCTATATGCCCAGCTTTTTAGTTGGTCTGCAATAGACTCATCTATTGTTGTTGCAGTCAATGAAACTATATCTCCTTCTTTTAAAGTTAAAGGTAACATTTCATCAATTTGTGTTGGATACAATACATAATATACATTGTCTCCTATTTTGACTGTAGGAGTTGATGTTTTTTTAGATGGATTTGAATCTAAAACTTGCACAGAATACTCTACATTATATGCACGACCAGTTGCTGCAAGTGATGATGTTAAGTTATCAATATCTTCTGCTGTCATAACTCCTTTTGTTCTCCACTTATTTACATATTCTGTAACTATTTGTTGTGCTTGTAAGTTACTTACATCATCTTTTTTATCTGCCATTGTCATTAATGGAAAAATAAACATTACTATTCCTGCTAAAAATATAACAATTACAATTACAGCTGCATTTCCCTTATTACCTGAAATTTTCATAATTTTTCTTCCTTTCTAAAAAACGATATAACTTGTATTATTATAACACTATTCTCTATTTTTTGCAATGATTTTTTTAATATATCTTAAAAACATTTTGTATCGATGTATGTTATTATTCTGTGTGTAGTTTTGTCTGCTTGAGGTGCATCTGTTGCATCTTGGTACTGTCCATAATATTCATAAAAACTAAGATCCTTTATTTTATTAAACAACACTTTTCTTAATTTAGAATCAATTTGTGTATTTGTATTAGTTCCTATTGTTACTTTTATTAAAGAATCATCTTTACTTATTATTTTTTTTCTATTTATAATTAAATCTTGCTTTGCTATATATTTGTCTACTACAGCATCACCTGTTCCTACAAACAAATTTGAAGTATCTTTTAATTTTAAATATACAACATAGTTTTCTTTTAAAGCCCTATATAAAGATGATACTACAGTTTCTGCTCCAACTATTCTTATTGCTTTGTTATTATCTGCTTCAATATAATTTATATAGCCATTTTCTCCTTTGGCAAATTTTACTGTTTCTGTTTCTCCAATTATACTATCTACACCTTGCCTTAATGTTGAAAAAGAAGATATACAAACAGTAAGTGCAACAATAAATATTAAAATTTGACCTGCCATTATTAAGGCATCTGATGCATTTTCCATTTATATATCCTCCTTTAATTTTTTGCATATAAAAATCCACTTCTATAGTTTATATGGGTTACATTATAATGTAATTTTCAATTTTTTTAATAAACCATTCACGTATTCGCCTTCTACTTTATAGGTTTTGGTACCCACCTGTACTCTAGTAAAGGAAGTACTATTACCATTTAAAAGTGTATTTCCATTTTGATCTTTAATTGTTATACATCTTTCAGTTTCTCCATTTTTTTTAGCTGTCATATTCACAGATAAACAATATTGTAATAAAGCATTTACTTGTGTACCTTTAACTGCATTTCCCAAGTATGGTCTAATTTTGTTATTAAATGCTTGTATTTGTTGTTCATCCATATTTGCCATATCTTTTGCTTTACTACCAAATGTATTAAATATTAATACACCTAATGATACAATAACTATAGCAATTAAAATTGCTCCTGCTAAGATTAGAGCTTTTGATGCATTTTCCATAAATTTACACCCCTATATTTTTGTAACTCTTATATATGCAATTAATCCATTAAGGTAACCTGTTTCGGTTCCAGAAGTACCTTTCAAAATTTCCACTTTATATGAACTTGAACTTGGTAATTTGGTTATTGTTTTAGTTACTGGTGCTGAGTTAGCTGCTGGATCTGCACCATAAGTAGCTGCATCTATTCCGACACTAGCATTTGCCACAATATTTACTTGAACATATCTTTTTTCACCACTTCTGTTTTCTGTCATATTACTTGTTTGTACAGCTTCAATTAGGTTATAAACTTGATCTGCTGTTTTGTTGTTTCCAACATAAGATGAAAATTTTGAGTTAAAAGTTTGAATTTGAGTATCACTTAAGTCTGATCCTGATATTGCATTTCTTGCATTGTTTACTACCATTATTCCTAATGATATAAGTATAATTGATAATAGTATAGCTCCTGCTATAATTAGTGCTTTTGAAGCGTTTTCCATAATAATTCCTCCTTTATTTTTTATTTATTTTATTTATTTTTTTAGATCAACAAATCTTATGGACTAATTTGTTATCTAATTTAAAAATCTAATTAAAATGTTTTTTGAACAAATAGCATGTAATTTACCTTGCCCAATTTGTTATAACCTATCTTAGTACATTCAAAATCAATTGAATTGTACATTGTTGCAAATTCTATTATTCCTCCATTATACAAACTTTCCATTTGGTATAAAGTGTTATTATCTAGTATTTTAATTTCTATTTTTATAGAATTTATATCATTTTGTATATAAAAACCTTGGTCATCTTTTAAGATCTTATTTTTTTCGTTGTTGTCTACTGCTTTATTTATAAATGTTGTAAGCTCTGTTCCTAAAATTTCTTTATTTAAGTATGTTTCAAATTCTAGATTATGTATTTTTATTTTTCTTTGTTCTTCTTTGTACATCATATATTTTCCTATAAAAATACACATAATTATTATAATTAAAATAAAAAAAATTGCAATAGTTTTTTTCATAATTTTTCCTTTTTAAATATCACTAATCTTTACATTATCTACAACTAATGTAGTTTGATTAATATGAACATTACACCTATATTTTTTATTAAAATTTTTTGTTAGCCACTCATTTAATTCTTCTGTTATATCTGTACCGGTTTAGTTTTACTTCTATTGTAGTAGGAAATTTTGGTTCTGTATTATTTTCTTTTGCTAAATTCATAATTGTTGCAACATCTTGCGCGGTAATCTCCCTTTGGTCAAATACTAAAAATTGTTGGTTAAATTTAAGCTTTTCATTTTGTTCTAATTGTTCTCGTATCTTTGATGTATCTTCATTCATTTTAGTAAATAAATACGAAAACAATGTGAGAAGCAAGATTGCAATTAGTACTTGTCCTGCAATTAGCAATGCTTTTGATGCATTTTCCATAAACTATTTTAGTCCTTTCTAGTTTTACGGGCGATTAAAATCGCCCCTACAATGTTTCAGATTAATTTGTGTTTTTATTTTATACCACTATATTTAAAATCCATTTGTGACACTCTTCCAGATGGTTCATATTTAACTTCTATACATTCAAAAAAACATCTTTTAAATTGCATATATTCATAACATATACAAGCTGCTTTATAGTATTCACCTGATTTTATAAATTTTGTTTTTGCTACATCTTTAGTTATTTTTGTACCTACATATGAATTATATAGACTTGCTGATTTAGTCCATTGGTCATCACTATCGCTTGCTTGTAAAAATATGCGTTCAATATCTTTTGCAACTTTGTTTGCTTTTGATGTGTTATTACCAACACCTGGCAATGTATTCATTGCTTTTTCTGCTGTATCTATTATATCATGCTTAAATGAGCCTGCTGTATTTCTATTTTTTGCTGAAATTACATCATCTTTATATTCTGTACTAATAAACAATACTGGTTTCTCAGTTCCATATGTTAACTCACTTTGATTTATTTTTTTTATTGTTATTTTTATTGGATTGTATGTATCTGATTGTGCTAAACTATCAGTTGTCTTTCTTTCATTATAATCTACAATTTTATTTATTAATGTAAGTATTTCATGACCTTCAACATCTTTTCTATCATAATTTGTAAATTGCTCATTAAATTTTGCTACATTTTCTATATTGTCTATTTCAGCTTCTTCATTTTTATATTCTGAATATTTTCCCCAAGCATACAGCAATAAAGTTAAAATTAGAATTGCAATTAAAATTTCTCCAGCCATTATCAATGCTTTTGATGCATTTTCCATATTTATTTTAATCCTTTCTAGATTTACGGGGCGTACAAGGTCTGCCCCCCTACATTTTTAAATGGATTTTGTTCTATTTTTTGCGGGCGATTAAAATCGCCCCTACGACATTTCATATTATTTTTGACTATTGTATACTAGTCATTGAACTTGACATTGATGTTAAACCAATAAATACCATTGGTGCAATTAGGTAACCAACAAACATTACTACCATTGGTGCAAAACCTATAACTTTTCCAATCATTGCTTTTCTAGAAATTAATCTATCATTTGATTCACGTCTTTTTGCTTGGTAATAATCACGGTCAGAATCTAGTTCATCAAATGCATCTCTAATTGGAATTTTTTCTACTGCTGCTTGTAAACTTTCTACTATTCTTACAAATTGCATATAGTTTGTTTCATTTTTTAAAACTTCTAGTGCTTCCCATGCTCCTGCTTCATAGTTATTCACACATCTTGAAATTGGTTCCTTAAAAATATCTGCATAACGCTCTAACCATTCTAGAATAATTTCAACATTAACACGTTCTATTCTCATAAGCATCAAAATTATAGTTTGGAACTGCATCACTTCATCTTCCATTTCCATTTGACGCATTTTTAATTGAAACATCATAATTAGAATTGGTGACATATAACCAATAACCATAAATACTACACCAAGTAATACTTCAAACCAACCAAGATATTCTTTATTTATCTTCTGAAGTTTTTCATAAACTCTTTTAGCTGCCTTATCTATTTCTTCATCTTTTTTGTCCTCGTAATCTTTTGAACGTTCCATAGCAAGTCTAATATCTTCAACATTAGCTTTTGTATCTCCCTCAAACATATCTAAAAATTTATTGTCACTTTCTGTTAAAGCCATTGCTTCTTCTAACTCTTTACCTGTCATTCCTCCCATTATGTTGTAGTCTGTTGTAGGCTCTGTTCTTATCCAATTTACAGCTACTTTATGGAATGCATAAAATAATGAGATTGATACTATAAACGTAGTCAAAGCAATTACAATTCTATTAACATATAGCCATTCCATTTTTAACTTAGAGGCCGAATCCTTTAGTAGCTTTTGTGTTTTTATATATTCTTTTGTTGCTTTTTTAGGTAAAAACATATCTACTATTTTTTTGCCTATAGGATTTTTATATACTTTTGCCTGCCAAGGATTTTGCACATTTTGTACACTTTTGTCCATAGCTCCATTATTTTTTATTTTTCTTAATAATAAGTAGCAAATAATTGTAAGCAAAATTATTGCAATTTGAACAATCATTCCACCTTTACCACAATAAAAATTTTGTGTAAAACTAAAATTACCTATACTCCAACTTTTAAGTGGCTCTAATCCTAATACTGGAACAATAGAAATTATTGATAAACTTTGAAAAACATAGTCTATTTTATCTCTTTTTAAAATTTCAATTTGCATCTCTTCTGTAATATTATTTACATTTTTTAGGTAAAGTGAAGTTTTATCAACTTTTCTATCTCCAAATTCTTTCGTTAAATATGAAACTCCTGCAAATTCCTTTAAATAGCTATTTGGTGCAATATCATAATACTTTTCAAGCTCAGTTTCTGGGTCATTTGAAATTAGAATTTCATATATTTTTTCACCTTGTTTTGATATACTTTTTTCATCATCTTGAGAAATTTGGTAAATTGCTTCCTCAACCATATTAAATTCGTGGTATGCATGTCTTATTTCTGCAAAAAATTCTAATTGTTCTTTAAGCAAATTATTATCCATTTTATCAACCATACCATCCATCAAACTATCCATAACAAAAACTTCAAAAATTAATATTATAGATAATACTAAAAAATTAGATTTGGTAAGTATAATAGATACAGTCATTATTAATAATGCAAGTAATAATGCCCTTGTTAAAATTTTGGCAGAGTCACGTCTTGTTATGTATTCATCATCAATGTTTATTATTTCTAACCTTCTTCTTAATTTAAAAATATACTGTTTTATAAAAGGTAGTTTAGAATATGTTATATAAAGCTTTTGGTAAATAATTTCTGATGAAAATTTAGAGCTTTCTGTTCCACGTCTTAACTTTTGTATTTGTCTATAATCTGATTTTTGCATTTTTTTGTTTAGTATTAAATATGCAATAACTATAAATGCAAAAAGTATTCCAACACATATTAAAACATATTTAAGAAAATCAGTTGTCATTAAAAACTTGCACCTCCTTTATATTTTATTGTAATTTTACCTCTTTTATTTTTATGATTGTACTTAAAAATGAAATTTTCTCTATTTTGTTATAGTCTTTGTTTTAGCTTTAGCTTTTGCAGATTTTTGTTTTCTTTCCTCTGCCATATTATATACGCTTTCTTTTCCCCAGTGGCTAGCTACAAATTCATCAAATTCTTCTGCATCTGAATCTGTCATATTTAGTCTCATTTCTTTTATGTTTTTGTCTGAAATTTTATTTGTAATTATGTATTCTCCATCTATATATTCAAGTATGTTTCTATAAATATATAATTGTTTATCTGTTGTTTTCATAAAATAGTGTGTAGCATTATCAAAAAACTTGTCAAATTTGCCCTCTAAAGTTTTTTCTTTTCTATGGTCAAATGTATATTCATTCTTGTTTTCTACTGGAACGCATTCTGTAATTCTTTCTATATAACGATTTCCTCTATAATCTTTTACTAAATGTATATCAAAATTTAATACTTGTACAACTTGTTCTTCTGCTGTCTTTTCGTTTTTAAATACTCCTGCTCTAAGCATTGAGTTTCGAAGTGCTGTTACTAAATCTGGAAAGGTTTTTGCGTGGTGTGTAAATAATGTAAATTTTGATGCAACTTGGGCTGATTGTATCATCCAAGATGCTACGGGGTCTGTTGCAACCTCTCCGGATTATATTTACAGAACCATCTGTTTTCTTTTGAACGTCCAAACACTCTTGACCTGCTATCGTATCTGTTTCACGCATTGATAATATGTTTCTTGTTGGGTATATTTTTCTTAAGTGTAACTCAAATGCAGTTTCTGTAATACGAAGGTTCATAGTCTCGTATATGTTTTCTATCATTGCCATAAGCATTGTGGTTTTACCACAACCTTGCTCACCTGTAAGTGATATAATTCTTGCACCTTTTACTAAATATTTTAAAAGTGCTATTGTATCTTCTTTTCCTGGGTATAGTACAATTTGCTCTAATGTCGCACGTTTTACGTCAAACTTTCTTACGAAAAATGCCCAAGTTTCTGACATTGATGGTCTAACAACAACTACACGTGAACCATCTTTCATTTCGTTTATTTTATAACCATTTGTATCTGATAATTGTCCTGGGTTGTTATATTTATAAATGTTTTGGCAAACCCTTTTAAGCTCTGCTTCACTACCAAAAGATAAAAATCCTAAACGAATTGATTTACCATGAAACATTATCCAAATACTATCACATGCACGTTGAACCTTATGTTCTGCAATTTGTGATAGGTAATCCCCTGTATCTGTTTGTGCAACTTGGCTAATAAAGCTTTCTGGCAACCCTGATACACCACCAGATACACCATCTATGTTCATATCTCTAACTTCATCAATACTTGAGTAGCCTTTATATTGTTGGTAAATTCTTTGTACTACAACATTTAATTTATCTGCAAAAGATAATGTGAAATTTTCTTTTTCAAAAATTTCACAAATTTCATCTTCTGTAATTACATAACATGGTTTTGTTTCCCCTTGTATATATTTAAATTCATCAAGTTTATATTTTTTAATTAACTCACTTAAAGCCTCATAACCGAATTCTTGTTTATAAACATATATTAAAATATCAAATTTATCCTGTGGAGTTAAAATAGATGGCATATCAAATGGAATTGCTTTTGATATGTTCATTTCTGTAACACCATATTCTTTTGCTAACAAATCAAAAATTAATTCTTTAACATATTTTTTATCATTAACATCTCCATATGTACAACCTTTTAATGCTTTTTTTAATTCATATTTTTTACTTTTTCTTCTTTTTAATTCTTCCTCTGATAAACCAATATCATATAAATTAATTTTTGTTATTTCATCAAGTCTTCTTTTTACGAATTCTATCATTTTTTCTAATGTATATGTTTGGTCATCAACATCTATTTCACTTACAATCTCAGCATTTTTCTTAGACTTAGTGTAAGAATATATTACAGCTACTGTTATTCCCAATACTAATATTATAAGTATTATATTTGATAAAGTCATCTTTAATTCCTCCTAAGAGTTTTTGTGTTTTTTCGCTTTATATTTAAACCAGTCTTTGCATTTTTAATTTTATGTCAATTGTTTCAAATAATCTATTAAGCTCTTGGATAAAAACAAAATTTTGATCTTTTTCTTTTAATCTCATAAAGCTTAAAAATAAATCTATAACTTTTCCCTCTTGTGTTGCTTCGAAAAACAAGCTATTATACGGAATAAAGTTTATTAAGTCTTTTTTCTTTAGTATATTTCTAGTTATGTTTTTTGCATTATATTTAGTGTTTGGAAGATATCTGCCAATTGCAAGTATAGTTTTCTTCTCATTTAAAATATTATTTTGCAAAATTATTTTTTTTATTTTTTCTATTTGCTTTGCTCTTTGTGTAACCACAGCAATTACCATATCTGATATATTTAAAATATCCTGCTCAGCTTGTTCCCCCACTTTTCTATCTAAATCCACTACTACCATATCGTAAAATTTTCCAGCAAGTTGTATTATTTGAGAATATCTATCTTTAATAATATCGAATTGTCCTTGAGTACCTTCGATTCCAAGCAAAATCTCTAGTCTATCTGCCAAAACAATTTTGGTATAATCTGTGATAATTTCTGGTGATATTTTATTACTTCTTATAACTCTGTCTAAACCCTCAACACCATTTGCCTCAAAAGCAAGTTTTTTATTTCCTGCAAATAGTCCTAACCCTCTATTTGATGTTGGTTTCCAAAAACTATCTTTTATTATACTATCATTTAGAGATGTAGAAATAAGTAAAACTCTCATATTGTGTTCAATCGCTGTTTGAGTTGCAAATGCTAAACTACTAGATGTATTTCCACATTGTTCATCTGTACCATTCCAAAATGTCACTATAGACATTGTCTTCCTCCTATTCCTTCATAAACTTTTTTATTTGTGCAATATTTGCATTTTGTGTTATGTCTTGTATAACATAGGCAAGAGACCCTTTATAATCCATTCCTAATCTTTTATAGCTTATCTTTTGTGCTTTTTGATTTTCCTCAAATACTTTATTATCTTCGCCAAAAATTCGAAAATATAATGAATAGTCATTCCAATTTATTTTATATTTTAATGAGATAAAATTTAGGTATTCATCATCCTCTTTAGATTGTTCATACGAAAATAATACTTTTGTTACATTTATATTTTCTGTTAAATTTTGAAAACAACTTAAACCCTTTCTTAAAGAAAATAGGTCAAAAGATGTAACAAAATATATTTTTTTGAATTTTTCTACTGCAAAATTTTCCATATTTTCGGCATTGTCAACATCTATCAATACATAGTCATATACTTCACGTTCTTTTTTAGTATCAGTTCTCGTTTCTTCTTCATCATTTGTATCAAACTTTATACCTAAGTATTCTTCTATTTTCTCCCAAGTTTCGAAACCTACTGCAAAGTCAATATTCTCAAATGATGTAATATATGACTTGGTAGGATTTATAGAAGGTACAATATATTTTATTTTTTGTAGATTAGTACCATCTATTACTAACACCTTTTTGCCCATGAGTTCTAAGATTTTCGATAGATAGATAATAAAATTTGATTTATCGAATGCACCTACAAATCCTATCTTTTCCATTTTTTTATCCTTTCATTTATTATATTGTGTAAACCTCATATGTTACATGATTTCAATTGCTTTTTTATGTGATTATAACACAATATTTTATTGAACTGCTGATGTAGTAGGAGTAACTGATTGTAACCATTTTTGTCTTGCTTCTTGCGCTGTTGCTGCACTTTGTTCCATTTTCGCAGCTAATCCTTCTTCTTTTCCATGGTTTGATAATTCACCATTAATATATTGATTTCTAATCTTCATTAATGCACCATCATTTGCATTATATCTTGCTCTTAATGCATTTTTAGCTTCTGTTACAATGTTTGGATTTGATTCTATTAAATTTGCAACTTCAGCATTTACAACATATGTAGGTGAAGATTCTTTTTGTAACCCTGCTTCTGTATATTTTACTGCATATAGTTTTGCCCCTTCTATTTTGTAAGCCTCAACTATAGCATTTGACATTGAAAGTGTTTCTTCTTCTGCCATTTTTATTTGTATCGTATCTGTTAAATATTCTCCACCAATATTAGGCACTTTTACCATTTTTTTAGATGCAACAATAAAATCCTGTCCATTTGGCAACTCTAATCTTAAATCAATATAGTCTCCATCAATTAAATCAACAGGTAAAACAATTGAGTTATATTCTTGAATTCTTACATCATCTGTATCCAAATCATCAGATCTTGCAATAAAAGAACTTGTAATTACAGTATTTGCTTTCATATCCACTTTTGCAACAAGTGCTTTTTGTGTTGTTTCTATATAATTCTTAGTATTGTTTTGTCCTTGTGTATATAAATTTCCTGTAGTTTCATCTTTATATACTGTTACTTTGTTATTTCCACTTTGCATGTAAAGTGCACCTTCACCATCTGTATATATATTATTTCCAGATTTATCACTTAATGAATATGTAGAAAGCATTGTAAATATATCGCTGGTTGCATTAGATGGAACTCCTTCTCTTTTGACATCTTTCAATGTGAATAAATCTCCTGTTATTACTTCTCCAGATTTTATATCTTTATTTAATACATACACTTTCACTGTAGCCATTTCATTAGCTTTTATTTGTTCATTTAATTTTTTAATTTGCATAAATAGAAATGCTACTATTGCTCCTGCAATTAATAATGTAAGTACCATTCCTAGTAAAAATGAATTTCTTGCTTGTCTTTGCATTGGATTTGTTGCCATATTTTTATTCCTCCTAAAAAAAATTACACATCAATTTTTATTTTAACTCATTTTATTACTTAAATCAACATATTTTTTTATTTGTAACAAAAAGTTAATATTTTTGTAACACTTTTGTAATATTTTAAATAAAGCCTTTATAAATATCAATTTATAAAGGCTTTATTTAAATTTATTTTCTCGAAAATTTTCTTTCAATTTCATATTTTGACATTTTTATAACTGTTGGTCTTCCATGTGGACAAGTAAATGGATTTGGTAGTTTTAATAATTCTTCCATTAAGCTATCTACTTCTTCTTTTGTTAGCTTCATATTAGCTTTTACTGCAGCTTTACATGCTATAGTTGCTAAAAATCTTTCTTCTTTTTCTTGCTTTGCTGTTCTTGCAACTTGGTTTATTTCATCTAATGTTTCCTTAAATAATTCTCCTGTATCTAAATCTAAACAAATATCTGGAACACCAGAAAGCTTTATTGTATTTTCTCCAAATTCTTCTAGTATAAAACCTGCCTTGCTGAATAAATCTTCATTGTCTTTTACTATATCCATTTCTTTATGTGAAAGATTAATAATATCTGGTAAAAGTAAAATCTGTGAAGCTTTTTCTCCTCCTTCTAAAAAGTTCTTTTTAACTTTTTCATATAAAATTCTTTCATGTGCAGCATGTTGATCCATAATTAAAATTTCATTTTCAATTTCTAGTATAATATATGTATTAAATGCAATTCCTAAAAATTTATAGTTACTTTTATTGTAGTGTTCCTCATCTTCTAACATAGATATATTACTATCTTTAATATCATCACCAAAAGTATAATATTTTTCATTTTCCTCTGTAGTTTGCTCATTTTGCTTTCTTCCACCATATGGTTCTTTTCCAAATAATTCTTTATACATCTGTTCAAATGAAATTATTGGTTTTATATTATTTTCTTGTTTTTCATTTTCAAAATTATTATTTATTTCTTGATTTGTTTTTTCTTGTTTTTCATTCTGTGTATTATCTTTTACTTCATTAGCATTTACCGTATTTTCTTCTTTATTTACATTATCTTGAGTTTCACTTATCTCCTCTTTTTCAGTCTCTTTAGTTTCGACTTTTTCTATTGGAGCAATAATCGAATTATATTGTTCCTCCATTTTTTTATATTGGTCTGTTAAATGAAGATTTGGATTTTGTTCTACTTCTTTTTTCAAATCTGCTTGAAGTATTTTTAATTTTTCAAAAATATCTTTATTTTCCATTATTTTTGAGTTCTCTAAAATCGAATTATTTGTAACACTTTCTTTTGGCTTGCTTTGAATACTAAATACCTGTTTTATATTATTTTCATTATTCTGTATTTTAAAAGCATTTATTGATACTTCTTTAATAGTTTCTGTTCTTTCTCTATCTGACATAAAACCAGATTTTAAAAGTGCATCTTTTATTGCATGGTACATTGCCTTAAATACAGTATTTTCATCACTAAACCTTACTTCTAGTTTTGCTGGGTGAACATTTACATCTACTTTTGAAAGTGGCATTTCCACATTTAGTACTAAAAAAGCGAACTTTCCTAAAGGAAGTAAACCTTTAACAGCCTGTTCGACCGAAGAACTTAGTGTTTTGTCCTTAACATATCTTTCATTTACAAAAAATATTTGGTTTGACCTATTTGACCTTGCAACATTTGGTTTTCCTATAACCCCTTCTATTTTTATATCTTCATACACATAGTCCACATCTATTAAATTACTTGCAATTTCTTTTCCGTAAATAGTATAAATAGTGTCTATTAATCTTCCGCTTCCACTAGTATTTATAATTACTTTACCTGAACTTATAAGTTTTATTGAAACATCTACATGAATAAGTGCTAATCTTGTAACAACATCTTCAATATACCCAGACTCTGTAAAATCTTTTTTTAAAAATTTGTATCTTACAGGAGTATTAAAAAACAAGTTTCTAACTGTAATTGATGTACCTTTTGTTGCTCCTGTTTCTTCTAAATTTAAAACATTTCCTCCTTCTACAACAATTCTTGTTCCTACCACATCATTTTCTTGTTTACTTATTAGTTCTACATTTGCAATTGCTGCAATACTTGCTAATGCTTCTCCTCTAAACCCCATAGATTTTACAGTATCTAAATCCATTGCTGACCTTATTTTACTAGTTGCATGCCTTTCAAAAGCAAGTTCCACATCATCTTTTGCAATTCCTTTTCCATCATCTGTAATTTTAATAAATGAGATTCCACCATTTTTTATTTCTATTGTAATATGTTTTGCTCCTGCATCAATAGAATTTTCTACCATTTCTTTAACAACAGAAGCAGGGCGCTCTATTACTTCTCCTGCTGCGATTTTATTTATTGTTAATTCATCTAATAAAACTATGTTTCCCATAATATTTCTTCCTTTCGCTATGTGCCTGATAGCAGTTCCGACACCTACTTTTTTATAAATTTATTTTTGCTATTTTTGTGATTTCAAAAAAATTATATCATTAATATTTTTTGTTTTCAACATTTGTAACACATTTTTTTTGCATTCATATTATATAACATACAAAGGAATTTGAGATATACTTAAATTTTTATATAAAAGAAGGGTGGTGAATTTATAATGCCTGAAAATAGAGGAGGGTGTGGCTTCGGTTTTGGTGATGATTGCTGCTGGATTATAATTTTATTACTTATAATATTCTGCTGCTGTGGTAACGGAAACAGAGGATGTTGTTAGTAAATGCAAAAATTCAGAAGTTATAAACTTCTGAATTTTTTTATTTTTTGGCAGGGGTAGAAGGACTCGAACCCTCACAGGCGGTTTTGGAGACAATTTTAGTAAATACCAAACGCCTTGATATTACTTATATATAGTTGTTTTTATTAGATTGTACAACGTTTTTGACAACTATATATTATTTTGCTTCTTTAAAATACTTCTTTTAAACTTCAACTGATTTTTCATCCAAATATTAATAAGCTTTAAGCAAAAGAGAACTATTGCTAGTTCTCTTCTAAAAATTTACTATATGTATCAATAAATTTATCCAATTCGGCTTGAGTTACTTGTCCAATTTTGAATTGAATTTCATTCTCCGTGAATTGTATTAAATCATCACATTTTACAATACTATCTTTTCTTAGATTATTTATTGTATTTTTTTCTAATAATTTATTGTATGGATATGTAGCTTTATTCAATTGTGAAGATAGTAAAAAACCAAAATAATCTATATCTACAGCTTGTCCATCATCTATTATTACAAAACTATGTCTAGTTCCGTTTGTACCACTTTTGTATTCATAATTAGATACAAACACAATATCGCCAATATTAAACTGTTTCATTTTTATTTAGCATCTCCTTTATTATTTTTGGAAGTATAATATACGATTTCATCTTCTGATAGTTTTGTCTTTTTTCCCTCTTCTGTTTTACAAAAATCAGAATAAGATTTTACTAAACCTTTCCTCTTGGCTTTTTCAATCAGACTTGTAACTTTTGATTTATAAAGATTGTTAACCATATTTCATACCTCCTCTCAAAT
Organism: uncultured Clostridia bacterium; assembly: GCA_947168035.1. Taxonomy (GTDB): domain Bacteria; phylum Bacillota; class Clostridia; order TANB77; family CAG-508; genus CAG-269. The sequence continues at coordinate 47,245 of CAMVKF010000001.1, forward strand.
ATTATTTCATATTTTTTATTTTTAATACTATATATTATTAAATTTAAATAAATTTGATACTACTATTATATATTATATCATAAAATTTACATAATATCAAATTAATCGTTTTTTATTTATTTTAAACATTTTTTTACACTTTTGTCAATAGTTTTTCTTCATTTTTTAAAACTCGCACCACAATCGTTTTTAAACGTTTTAAATTTTTCAACAGTATAAATTTACTACCTATAGCAAAAAAAGAGGCAGACTAGACTTTTACACCTAATCCACCTCTTTCTTTATTTATATGCACTTGTTTTTATATAAGCATATCTTTTTGTTTTAACTACATAAACATAATCTACAGTTGAACTAATTTTTTTTATTATTTTGACTTGTGTATTTGGTAAATAAGAATATGTTTTTCCTTTTAGGTTTGAGTTTTTATATAATATTGTTCTCCTGGCTAATCTTCTATATTTTCCTACTGTTTTTTTGATATTTAATGTTATATCTTTACTCGTATAGTCTAAACATATCCAACCTTTATCTGTTTTTCCCCAATTATTTGAAACAGCATATATTGTTACTATACTATTTTTTGGGTAGCTTCCTATTTGCTTATAAGATGTACTTGCACCTTGTCTTATTCTTAAACTTGATGCTGTTATTTTAGCTTGATAATTTGTATTTGTAATATTAGATATTACATTTGTAATTGTTGTAGTAGTTGTTTTATTTTCTGTTTCTACGTTATTTGGATTATATCCATAGCAGAAGAATTGTTTATAATTTGCATAGTTTCTAAAATTATCTACTGAACAATACACAGTGTTTCCACTTACTGTGACTTTTCCTCTCCTGGTACTTGTTTCGAATTTTCCACTATACAAATATGGATCATATATCTTTAATATATCTCCTTCTATTCCGTAGATTACAATATAATGCCCACCTGTTGTGAAAAGACCATTTCCACAACTTGCTATTATATAGTAATCACTTTTTAATAGTTCTATAGCATAATCTAAACTTGATGTTTCAGCATAGTCTATATCAAATTCATCTGCTACTGCTCTATATGCACTCCAATATGTACCATTATTCGGACTTCTATATCCATTTTCTACAAAAACATCTGCAAGAGTTTTTGTATCTACATATCCTTTTATACTGTCAATTATCATTGCAGCAGAAGCTACTCCACAACCACTAGAGCCTATTGTTTGACTGGAATCTCCTGTTGATGTGTAAGGATAATATCTCCACCTACTATCAATTTGGCTTATATATGTAAGTTGTGGATTATCATCTGTAGATAGATTCCAATGTTTTGCATCTCCCTCGTAGGCAATATCTCCTTGAAGTTCAAAGCTTTCATCTTCAACTTCTTGTACTTCTAATATCTGTTCATCATTTTCTGTTAAGGTTGGTATTTCTGTAGTTGACATATTTATTGTTTTTATTTCATCTGTTATTATTTGTACCGCTTCTTCTAGTTTATTTGTGTCAATTTGACCTGTTTGTTTATAACTGAAATATATATTTAAAGATAGAATTATAATTGTTAATAATACTAAAATATAACTAAATATTTTTTCCTTATTTTCCATATTGCACCTCCTAATTTTTATTTTCAAGGTCTTTAATTCTGTGATTTGCAACTTTCATTTGTTCTTCTAATATTGGTACTCTTTGAGCAAAATTATTATGTGCTCTTACTTCTCTTGTTAATTCCTCAATTTTAGTGTCTGTTACTGCTTGTCTTTTATCTAATTGATGCTCTATGTTTTTATTTCCTTGCATATTACTAAAAAAAACTCCAATTAATGAAAGTCCACCTGTAATTACAGCTACTATTATCGATTCCATAGTTTACCTCTTTTCTTTTAAATACCTCTGAATATTTTTAATATGTAATATATCATTTATTAAACTACTTGCTTTCATTATTTTATTTTTATAATGATTGTATCCAATTATCAATTCGTGGTGAAATCCAATTGTCATAGCATAGTTTGGTTGGATGAAGTCCATCGCCATTATCCCAATAATCGCTATCTGTTGCATTAAAATATGAAGAAACTTCACTATATAAATCTAAAATAGGAACGCCCCATTTTGCACAAGCTTGTTTTATTATATTCATATAACTTTCTTGCTTATAATTTACATTGTTAACAATATAGTTATTATGTTCTCTACCCAATACTTTAGGGGTTAAAATAAAACCTATTTTAGCATTTTTCCATTTGGTTTTTGATTGAATGATAGCCCATTCAACCGCACCTGCAAAAGTATAAGTATCATAATACTGACTGTCTTTTGTATAGTCTAAACTATTACCATTATTTCTAACAGTTCCTAATGGTAACATACGACCTTGGTCATTTATTCCTCCATGTAGAATAACATAATCTGCGTCATTTTTCATAACTGAAATACGTTCAAGAATACTACTATCGTATCCATCTGTTTCTATTTGAGAAGCTTGTCTTGTTATGCAAGTTCCACTTACACCATATCCATACACTATTGCATTTCTGTGTTTTTCCGCTATATATTGAGCCCAGGCTGTATTATTATAAGCTGTTATACCACTTCCAGCAACATATTGCATATCTGCGTGCTGAGTTAATAAAGTATTTACATTTCTATCACCAGCGCCATAACATATACTATCACCAGTAAAAAGTATTAACTTATTATCTAATTTATTGTCGAGTTTTGGCAAATAGTTTTTTACTTTTTTTATAGAAAGATTTTTATTACTTTGTTTATTAATATATATTTTTTTACAATAATAAGGTATTTCTATTGAAAAAGAAACATAATCACTATTAATATTTGTATCTTTTACTATTTCTACAATTGAATTTATTTCATAATTAACCCCATTTAAAGTTTGATTAAATTTCATATCTTTAGATGTTAAACAAACAACAGGATTAGAATAAAATTGAAATGTTTCAATCACATATTTTTCATTTGGTAAAACATCAATTGAAATAATATCATAGCCATTAAAAGAAGTTTTTGCTCCGTTTCCTCCAATATAATAGTTTGGAATAAATACTGAATACTCAACATTTTCATAATTTTCAGAAAACGAATATTTTATAGCATCGTTGAATTGATTAAACAATATCTTTTCTTTTTGTATATAAGTATCTAATTTTAATATATAAGATGCTCTTGATGGATAATTTGTTGCATTTCCGGTATTAACAATTAATTTTGTTGCATTTTTTGGAATAAATATTGATTTTGAAAATCTATTATTGACAATATTATTTCCAAAGATTTCAGATTCAAGTATATTATTATCTATATCAAGAATCGCATAAATTAAAGCGCCTGATGGATAATTTGCATAATAAACATCAATATAATAATTTTCTTTTTCTTGAACATTAATTTCATAATGGCTATACGAATCTCTTAATATTAAAGAATTGTCGTAAAACCCATTTAATAATTCAAATTCATTATTTGAATATTTTTCTAAAAATGAATTTGATAAATTATCATATAACTTATTTTTGATAATACAATTATTTGCTAATTCCAAACCTTGATAAGCTCCTCCATCATTCCATTGGCTATTACCATAATAATACCAATGACCATCTGCTGAAACTACATATATCTTACTATGGTCTGGGTCTGCTGTGGTTAGTGCTGCAACAGTTGCATAAACTCCTGCAGGACTTCCACTTGCTACTGCATTTATTCGTTCTAACAAATTACTATCTGCACTTTCTCTTGAAGTAGTTTCACTTTGTAGGTCTGCTTTATCTGCTTTTGTAGTATCGCTATTGTCTAACCTATTTTTTAATGTATTAAACGTTCCCCTTGCAGAAACTACTTCCATATTTGCATTGCCTTGCTCTGATGCATCCTCATATGTTTGTTCTATTGCTTGAGCTATACTTTCTCTTACATCTTTTCCATATATTGCTTTTCTGATATTAGCTATTAAATTTGTTATATTAGGCATTAATTATTTCCTCCGTTTCCTAAATTTTGAATTATTTGATCTATTTCATCTTTTGTATAATAATTGCCTAAGTCTAATAGTTCTTCCCATGTAGTGCCATTAAATATATATCTAGTATAAACTCCAGTACTAGAATCAAGAATTTTATAAATATCTCCTAACAATGGATTTTGTATATTTGCTAAATCTGTTACATCTGCCACTGTTCCCTTTTCTGTATGCACCCCATTAAATTTTTGGTTTATTTGATTTTTATATGTATTAAAGGTCTGTGTACTCACATAATCACTTGAAACATCTTCTATTACAGCTTTTACTTCTGTCATATCATCATCTAAAGTTTGAATATTCTGCTTTATTTGAACTAGCTCATTATTATTATTTTGTACTGTCTGATTTGATTGTTTTTCCGCTTCTATTTGTTTTTGAGTAAATGATTTAAACGTAGCACCTAAGGTCATTTTACATTCACTTGGTTTGTCTAGTGCTAGGCTTAATTTGCTTAATAAAAAGTATCTATCTAATCCGTGTGGCTTTGATAATACTCTTACATACTCACCAATCCTAAAGGCCTCAATATTCACATCTAAATTATGTAAGTCTGCTGCACTTACTTCAATTGAAACTGTTTTATTAATTCTGTTTTGTAGTTCTTGATTGCCTTTTGTTAAAAGATTTTCTGGAAGTGTTACATCATCAAATACAACTATGTCTTCCTTTACTCCAAAAAGCGAAACAGCTGAATTATCTTGCACATAATCCAGCCCATTATTTACACTTTTGATTGTTAAGTATTCCCCTGTTTCTTCGTTCTTTTTACCTAAAGGAACTATTCTAGTTTTTACGTTTTCAGAACTTATAAATTGAGAAATATCTAACTCATTTTTACCAAACTCAATTTTTTGGGTTGATACATTTTCGTACTCTGCTAGATAGTCAATCCAACGTGTTCCATTTTCTTCTCCAGTTTCAAAATGTCCACCTAAAATGTCTAAAAGTTTTTCATTCATTTCAGACTTAGTAGATGGATAATTTATATTCGCACGAGTTATATATTCGTTGGGGTCAGTTACTGTACATCTTCTAGGTGTAAACTGTTTGTTTACATCTACTACAGAATTGTGTTCATTTACATATTTCTTAAATAAAGTTTCTACATCTCCCTGATACGAATAAGGCCTTACAATAGAATCATTAAAAAAAGAAAGCTCGCCTTCGCATTCGACTTGCTTTCTGTTCCAGAAATCTGTTTTTTCTGAATATACTATACCTCGAAATAACTCTGTTTTTACTGTGCTGTTTCCTATTTTATCTACTTGAAATACTTTTATAATTGACTTTTGCTGTTCAACACTATTATATAAATCGTTTTGAGGTGGCAAGACAAAAGAAAGTGTTCCATTCTTTTTTACCTCAAGATTTAACACAGGAGATAATACTAATCTATTCTTAAGTCTAACATCGTGTAAAATCTCATTATCGCACGTTATTTGATACATTATAGACTACCTCCTCTGTACTCAATTGTAACTGTTCCATTCCCTATAAACTTAAGGATATTTTCTCCCTCGCATATTTCGATGTCAGGCGAATAACTTCCTCCAGCTGGCAAATTATATGTCTGCTCATTAAAAATCAATTGTAGGGCATTTTCGCAAACAAATCTTGGAACTACTCTTTGTCTTCTACCTATAATTGATACTTCTAGCTCTCCATTTACTTCTAAATCTTTTGTTTCGTTTATTATTCCATCTACAAAACTAAATGGATCCCATTCCCAATCTTCATCAGAAGAGAATAAATCGTATTTATATGGGTCGACATTACATTCAATAATAACTTCTCTTATTAATCCATTTGCCTCATATTTACCCACACTTACTTTGCCTGTGTAATAGAAATTCAAATCATTGCTTAACCTTATTTTCATCTTCTTACCATGTAATGCATTTTGTATTCTACTATATTCTTGTAGTGTAAAGTATTTTTTTAAATTTGCACAAGTTATATTTATTTTTCTGTTTTTAAACTTTGCATCCCCTGTTAGTGAATATGAAAAATCTAATTCTCCATCGGCTCCTGGTATATCTACAATTTCCTCTTTTAATTCCGCTTCCGATATTTCTAATTTTTCAATATACAAATTAAAGTCTGAAAAAGTATTATATTCATCAAATAAAACATAACTATATTCTTTCATCAGCTTCCCCTCTTTCCTTTAATTTGTATATTTCCTAGTGCAATATCGTATTGGTCTACTGTAGCTCCTACCAAAGCTCCTGTGTCTAATACTAGTTGCTTATTACTTGCAGTTATTAATTGTGGTAGGTAATTTTCTAGCATATCTAAAAGAGTATCTATTTTACTGTTATTTGAATTAGCAATATTTCCTTCTGTTTCAATATTAAACTTAGTTGGTATAGCACCTTGCATTTGTTCAGTTACGTCCTTCATTTCATCTGAAAAACCTACTCCAATACCTTTTGCCATAAATTTTCCAACTTCATCTCTTAAAATTGTAGATGGCGAATGTATTCCTAAAGCTTCTTTGATATTTCCTACTATATTTTTAGCAAAACTCTTTACTTTGTCTTTTACCCAATCTGCCATTCCAGAAATACCTTTCCACAAACCTTCAATTAAATATTTTCCCACATTCTTCATTTCTTCCCAAAGGCTTTTGATTCCATTTACTAGGTTTGAAACTATCTTTGGAGCTACTTCCATCAATTTATATAGTGAACCAATTAATCCAGATGCTAATTTTCCAATTAACTCTCCTCCGGCTTTTACTATTTTAGGAAAATTTCTTATTAATGCACTAACTAACTTTTCAATAATTTCAGGTGCTTTTTCTATTAGTATAGGCAAAGCTTCTATCAACCCATCTGCTAATCCAAATATTAAATCTATACCTGCATCTATTACCATATCTATATTATCTAATAATCCTTCAACTATTGTAATAATTGCTTGTACAGCTTGAGGTATTAAATCAGGTAACATTTGCCCTATCCCTACGATTAATTGAGAAATTATTTGTATACCTGCTTGTATGATTTGTGGTAAATTTTGAATTAATCCATTTGTTAGTGATTGAATAATTTGAATAGCACTTTCAGTTAATTGAGGTAAATATGTCATTATTCCAGACATAATTTCTTGCAACAAATCTTGCCCCAACTTTAAAAACTCCGGTAATGACTCGCTAATGCTTCCAATAATCTCTGGCATTGCATCTTTTGCTATCCTTATCACATTTTTAGCTACAGTTGATACACTCTCTACTACTTGTTTTAGGTTACCTGAACCACTTAAAAAATTAGCCCACGAAGCTTTCATAGTAGACATACTTCCTTGGAAAGTCTCTGCAGATTCTTTTGCGGTTGTTCCTGTAATATCAAGCTCCCCTTGTATAACGTGAATAGCATTATATACATCACTTAAATTAGAAATATCATATTTTACTCCTGTTATTTTTTGAGCATCTTTTAAAAGTCTTTCCATTTCGCCTTTAGTTCCACCATATCCAAGTTTTAAGTTATCTAACATTGTGTAATTTTGTTTTGCAAAACCTTGATATGCGGATTGAATTGACTCCATAGATGTTCCCATTTTGTTTGCATTATCTGCCATATCAATTACTGCCATATCTGTTACTTCTGCTACTTTTTTAGTATCTCCGCCTAAACTTTGTAATAGACTTGCACTAAAACTGGTAGCTGTACTCATATAATCAACTGCTGACATACCTGCTGTTTGATATGCTTTATTTGCATTTTCTATTACCACATTGCTACTTTCTTTAAATAAGGTTTCAATACCTCCAACTTGCTGTTCTAATTCTCCACGAGCATTTAAACTTTCAATAGCTACTTCTCCAATTTTAGAAGAAATTTCCTTAATAGCACTACCTACAACTTTTAATCCACCAACAATTACATCACTTAATATATTAGCTTTTAAAATATCTCCAAATTTTATAGCACCTTCTCCTGCTTGCCCAAAACTGCCTTTCATTTCTTTAAGCTCTTTGTTGCTTTTATCAGTTTCATTTTCCATTTTTACAAGTTGAGCTTCTGCATTATTTAATTGTGTCTTAAAAGTTTTAACTTTTTCGTTATTTGAGCCATATTCTTTTTCTGCTTTTTCTAATGCTTCTCTTAAAGAATTAACTTTTTCTTTTTGCTGTGCTAAAGTGGTATTCATATTATTGTACGAACTTTTAGTTTCTTTTAATGTTTTTTCTCCAGAATTAAATTGAGTATTTGTAAGTTTTAATTCACTTGAAACTTCTTTTAAGTTTGATGTAATTTCCCTTAGGGCTTTTCTATATTCACTCTCTCCAGTTAATTTGACTGTTCCACCAAAACTTGACATTCTACATCTCCTTTCTGAAAAATAAAAAAAGACTAATCATCAGGAAACAATTCTCCTCGATGATTTGCCTTTTCTTCTAGTTCTTTATAACTTATTTTTTTTAGTTGAAAATCATAACAATTTTTATAATGCCCATATAAATTTAATAGTTTTTTTAAAGTCATTCTACCTACTTCTTTTTCAGAAAATCCAAGTAAACAATGCCCTATAAATAAAAACCACGAGAAATCAATTTTTATTTCTTCTTCCTCGTGGATTACTCGTTTTTTGATTCATTGCCTGTTTTCGTGGAATCTATTACTGTTTTTTGTACATCCTTTGAGATTTTTTCTACCCCTATATCTGTAATTATTCTTCCAACTTGTTTTTCAGTTAAAAAATCTCTTTTGATTTCAGCTTTTTCATTTTCAATGTCAATTCCCTCATTTATCATTTCTTTTATTCCAAATTTTAAAGCTTTTATATCTACTTCTCTCTCTTTTCCGTCGGTCAGTTCTCCCCATTTTTCAAGAGTTTCGTATTTTTCTTGTATTACTTCCATAACATTTAGATTAAAAACAATTGGATATTCTGTTCCATTTACATTTATATGTTTTATCGTTTCTTGCATAATTTCCTCCACTAAAAAATATTATATACTTCCACCTGTTGGTGTTAATAGTCCATCTAAATATGTCATTGCAGCAGACAATGTATCAAAAGTTTTTACTATGTGCCAAGTCCCCACTGATAGTCCATTTATAGCTTTATTTAAACTCATTACTTTGCCTTCTAATGATACTGTGTTAAACTCAATTGTTTCCCCTTTTGTTTTAGCATCAGCTGTTATTTTTGTTACTCTTATTCTTGGTAAAAATTCGACTTTGTATTTTTTTACACTGTTTACCATTTTAGTAACAATATGACCATATCCTATTTCTGGAGAAGTATCTTCTTCATTTTCAGTTATTTCAGAATTTGAAATTGTGCATCCTTTTACTTCTGCATAAGTTGCATCATCAACATCACTTAAGGTTAATGCAATAGATCCTCCTGTAAATGTATTATCATACTCTGCTAATCCATCATCAGCAAATAATGATACATCACTTCTATTTTCAGTTAATTTTGCATCTATCATTTTACCTAAAACAGGCACTGTTGAATTTGTTAATGCTTTGTATTTATTTGTTGAATAATCTATTTGATTATATTTTGCATTTCTTAAACCTATATTTGGCATTTAAATCTTCCTTTCTTTACTGAATGTGCAGGTTCTATGGTATAGCTTAGTGTCTGTTTCGTAAAACTCTGTACTATCCTCTTCCCACATCCATTCATTTTGTTTCATTATATTTTTTATAGAACTCATTACACTTAAATAATTGCTATCACTAAAAATATCTATATCTACTGTAACTTTTGAGTATTGAATTTCGTCCTCATATGAAAATAAAGGCTCTTCATCAATAATTGTCCACGTTACATATGTTTTTGAGCTACCTCTATACCTTAAATGAGCTACTGGTACATTTAAAACTAAAATTCTTTTTAATTCGTTTTCCATAATCTACTCCTTTGGCAAGAACTTTTTTTGTTCTTCTAACATTGCTTTTTCTATTTCTGTTTTTTTAAATGACTTTCTAAAAAACGGTTTCTTTTTCTCTCCACTACTTGTACCAAATTCTCTGGCTATAACTATTAAAGGAACAGGTATACCATTATATGAATATTCTTTTGACTTCCTTTTATATTTAAATACTCTTTCACTTTCTTTATGGTATCCATAAAAAGCGACTTTAGTGTTGGAGCTTCCATCCTTAGTTTTGTAATTTTTTGTTATTTTGAGATAAGGTTCTAGTTTTGAACTATCTTTCAAAGAACTTCCCATATTATTTATAACATTTTTATAAACAACT
>CAMVKF010000002.1 GCA_947168035.1 uncultured Clostridia bacterium
AATTGTTATTGTAGCAAATAATACTACTGCAGCTATATCTATTTGTCCATATAAGAAGCTAATAAATCTATCCATAATAGAAAGATTTGAAAAACTATTTACTAAATATGGTAACCAAGTTGCTGCAAAGACAAATCCAAATGTTAATATTCCCGCAATTATTGGAGATTCTGTAAGGCTTGAAGATAATATTCCAAATGATATATATGCACAAGAAAGTAGTAAAAATCCAAACATCGAGGTTAAAAATATTAGAAAATCAGGAACTTGAAAATAACATAAAATTCCATAATACATAAATGTTCCAATAGTTGGTATTAAAATCAAACTAAATGCTGCTAAGAATTTAGCAAGCACAACCCCTACCATACTTACAGGTGATGTAAGAAGTAATATTTCTGTTCCTGATTTTCTCTCTCCTGAAAATGTCCACATTGTAAGAATTGGTATAATAAACATTAATCCATATTGTGCAACATAATAAAATACATATATTAAATCTATACTTGAACTTTCTATTGTAGTTAGGTAAAAGAAACTACTACATGCAATTAAAAATATACCTATAACAACATACCCTATTGGTGACAAAAAATAATTTTTAAATTCTTTTTTTATAACTGCACCCATTATTTAGTTCCTCCTTCTTTAATAATTTTCATAAATGCATCTTCTAAAGTTGCATCTAGTTTTTTCATTTCAAGAATAACTATATTTTCTTTTGCAAATTCGCTAAATACTACTTTATTTAAATTAACATCATCTTGACCTTTTATTTCAAATTGTTTTGTACCATCTTCATTAGTTTTTATTAAATTGATATCTATTACACCTGGAATTTTATTTTTTAATGTTTCTACTTTTTGTTCATTATCTTCAACTGTAACATAAATAACATTATTTGTAGATACTTTCTTTTCAAGGTTATCTGGAGTATCTATTGCTACTATTTTTCCTTTATTTATTATTATTACTCTATCACATATTTGGCTTACTTCTGAAAGAATATGTGAACTAAGTATTACAGTATGTTTTTTACCTAAATCTTTAATTAAACTCCTTATTTCTGTAATTTGTTTTGGATCTAAACCTACTGTTGGCTCATCAAGTATTAAAATTTTAGGGTCTGCAACTAATGTTCCTGCTAAACTAACTCTTTGTTTTTGCCCTCTTGAAAGGTTTTTAATTAATTTATTTTGCATTACATCTAGCCCTGTTTCCTTAAGAACTTTTTGTACTCTTTCTTTTTTAACCTTTCTATTTACCTTTCTAAGCTCAGCCATATAGTTTACAAATTCTTTAACTGTTAAATCGACATATAATGGCACATTTTCTGGCATATACCCAATTTCACCTTTTGACTTTTTAGCTTTTTTTACAGTGTCAAATCCATTTACAAGAACATGACCCTCAGTTTGTTCAATAAAACCTGTTATAATGTTCATTGTTGTACTTTTTCCAGCACCATTTGGTCCTAAAAAACCAACTACCTCACCATCATTAATTGTAAAGCTTATATCATCTAGTGCCGTAAAACTTCCGTATTTTTTAGTGATGTTTTTTACCTCAATCACAAAAGCTCCCTCCTTATTCTTTCATTTAATTTTTTTTATATTATCATTTATATTTTTCAAAGTAAATATATTTCACAAAATTTTCACAAAAAGATAGATTTTTACTTGACTTTATTTAAATTTTATGTTATTATATTTTTTGTTGAAACTTTATGGGTCAGTAGCTCAGTTGGATAGAGCACAGGCCTTCTAAGCCTGGGGTCGGGGGTTCGAATCCCTTCTGGCTCACCAAGTATTTCAAGCCTTTCGGGGCTTTTTTATTTTCTAAAAATTCCAATATCTAAAAAAACATCTAAAAAAAATAAATTTGCAAATAATTAAAATGTTTATTTATCATTATATTTTTACTTTTTAGACTTCTAAAAAATTTCCTTTTAAATTTTTATTGCAAAAAAGTCAAGTGATTCGTTGCAAATTAGTCGAAGACTAATTATAGATAATTCCACTTAATCAACCAAGTCCAATGAATTCTTTGATTTTCTGTCGCTTTTTTTGAAAATAAAAATTTGTTTTCACTTTGTATTGTGAAATTCAAATTCTCAAAATCTTTCCTATAATGTAAAAAGAATGAAAATACAATAATACTTTCCATTCTTTATCTTAGTTTTTACCTTTTACTAGTAGCTTGTCCAATAATAATATAAAATATTTTTATCCATATCATAAACTCCTATTTCATAGCCAGTTGCTTCATCTTCTGTAAAATTTTTCTTCTTATTTTCATCACTTGTTCTACATACTAATTCATAATAATAATATCCATTTTTAATAGAATTTACTTCTTCATTATATTTAAAACTACTTAATTTCTTATCATCCAATCTATCTTTACTCCATTTTGTATTATTTTCTAATTTTTCTATTATTCCTTTTCCTTTTTCTTCCGTGAATTCATATACATAATAATCTGTTCCATCAAATTGTAGTCCACCTCTTACATCATAAACTTCTCTAAGTTTATAATCCTTAGTGTTTATGCCTAAAATATCGCTAAGTTCTCGTTCTGAAGTTTGAAGGAGATTTTTGTAAAAATATATTTTTGCATTTTTTGCATCATAAATTCCATATTTTCCATCGTGATTATAGTAGTATAAGTTTTCTCTATCTAGTTCGATTTTTTCATCTCCTATTTGTTCATAAAATTTCATCATCATATATTCATAAAATTTGTTTTTATTCCATAGATTACTGTTATCGATTTGTTCTTTAACTCTGTCTCTACTATCTCCTTTATAATAATTATTTAATTTATACACTTTATATGTTCCAAATTTATCTTCATAATATACTGTATAATATTCGATATCATAATCTTTTATATCTATTCCTAATTGTTGATAATCTGTATCTGTTTTTATAGAATTAAAAAAAATTGTTATTATAATTGCTAAAAAACTTGTTGCTATTACTATTAAAAATATTAATATTGTATATTTAGTGTTCTTCATATAATCACCTTCATTTCATCAACTTTATATGAATCCAGATGAAATATCAACTTTACATCAAATATTTTTATAACCCCATATTTACTTGAAGCAACACCTAAGTTATTTAAAGTAGTGGCGAATATATCCATCAGTATCTTTTCTTTTTCATCTACATATTCTTTCAAACTTTTAAATTCAGTAAAATCATATGTATCATTTATTTCTATATCTAAATTCCAAGTATTATCTTCATTTTTTATTCCATTAATAAGTATTGTAGCTTTATGAAGAGCTAATAGTAAGTCAGCATCTTCAAATTTTATTACTTTAATATCCGTATTTTCATAGTCTTGTGAATTTATTTTCCCCTCTTTACCATAGTTATTAAGTATTTCATGAATTTTTTCTTTGAATATCTTACTTTCTGTTATTGAATTTATAGTTTCTTCATCATCTATAATTAAATCATCTGGTTCCTTTCGAAATGGTGCTAATGAATTGTTTAATAATCTTGCAGAAAGTTTCATATCAGCTAGTAGTCCACCAATCACAATTATTTGCCAAAATTGGTATTGCATCCAATAAAATGCTCTATAAAGAATTGGATTTGACATTTTAGTTTCATCAAATATAAAACTCAATTTTTCTATAAATTCTTTTGCTAATTTTTCATCTAATTCCTTCCAATTTATATTCTGAAAATTTGCTATTAAGTCATTAAACTTTTGCCAATAATTATAAAGTTTATATATATCATTTAAGCTAAACGATATTGTTTCTATAACATTTTTTGAAAATATTGAAATATTATTAATATCATTTTTTATTTGTTCTTTAATGTCATCTAAAAAATTGCATTCCATTTTATTTAAATAACTTAAAGCTATATATTTTTGTGTTAAATTATATTTTTGATTTCTATTAAGGAATAATTTATGATTTCTCCATGCGATTCTAGTACATAAATATAGTTCTTTATTCCAAATAAATCTAGGTGATTTACTAATTCTCAATAGACTATACATATTATCCAAACATACTCTGCCAAACATAGAATATTTATAACTATATGGTTTATTACATAGTACACATCTTTTTTCTTCTATTTTCTTTTCCATATCAACATCTCTTTTCTTTATTAATTTTTAAATTAATTATCCTTCTTATCAGTTGATTACACTAGAAATTGGTATTATGTAATTATTATCATCTAATTTCATCAACTTATCATATAAGCAAATTATTCCTCCAATACCTAATTTCATATTTACCTTCTCTAAATGTCTAAAATTTTTTATCATGTCTTTTCTTGGATTTGCTGTTTTCTTTATTTCTAATGGATATAATGTATTATTTTTAAATAGTATAAGATCTATTTCTTCTGTTTCTTTATTTCTGAAATGAGATATTTCTAAATTTATTCCTTTATTGTCATATGATTTTATTAATTCTGATACTACATATGATTCAAAAAAATGTCCTGATATTTCACTTAATTGTAGTGTTTTTGCATTTTCCCAGTTTGCTAGATAACATGCTAAACCACTATCCATAAATATTATTTTAGGCATATGAGTTAGTCTTTTTAATTTGTTTGAAGAATATGGCTCTAATAAATATATAATTCCAGTACTAACCAATATAGAAACCCAATCTTTTATCGTATTTACTGCAACTCCTACATCTTTTGCTATATCTGAATAATTTAATGTTGTACCTGTTCTAATTGCAATATCTCTCATAAATTGTTTAAAACTTTCAATATTTCCTATATTTTTAATCTTCTTTATATCTTTTTCTATGTATGTATTTATATATGAATAATAAAAATCATTTCTATCCATATCTTCTATATCATATAGTTCAGGCATTCCACCATTAAAAATTCTTTCAAATATTTCATTAACATCTATGTATTCCTTTTGTTTTAATTTCTGTGGATCAAAAATTTCTTTTTCATAATTTTGTAAAATCTCACTATATGTAAAACTATTCATTTTTACAATTCCAGCTCTTCCTGCTAATGATTCTGTAACATTTTTCATTAAATCAAATAGTTGTGAACCTGATAGCCAATATTGTCCTCTTTCTTTATTTTTATCTACTTTCATTTTTATGTATGGAAATAATTGCGGTGCATATTGAACTTCATCAATAAACAATGGAGTAGGATATGAATCTAAAAATATTTTTGGATTTTCCTGTGCTTCTTTTCTTAAAGTTTCATCATCTAATGAAACTTTTGTCATATTCTCTGGCATCATGCTTTCTAATAATGTAGTTTTGCCGACTTGTCTTGGACCAGTGACAACTAAAACTCTAAATGTATTATTAATTTTTTCTATTCTTTCTTTAACTTCTCTATCATACATTTTTTCTTCCTCTTTCTTTTTTATATATTTTAAATCATTATTGCAAAAAAGTCAAGGTATTTATTGCAAAAAAGTCATATAGTTTGTTGCAAATTAGTCAGAAAACCTTTTCAAATATTGAATATGTATATACCATATTCGATTAACTAAGAAATATTTTAAGGTAAGTGTAGGAATATGTTAAAATTTTCCTGCATTTACCTATTTTTGTTTTTAATATAGTATACTATTCATGTGCAAAGTGCTAAAAACCTCCTTTCAAAAAAATTTTTATAATCTTTAAAATGTTGTAATCAGTAAGCAACCAACGATTTTAAATATCTAAAAATTTTATTATATTATACACCTTTTTGATTAATTTTCTAAGATTTTTTTTGAAAATATCTAAAAAATATCTAAAAAATTTAAAACTTTTTTTAATTTTTCATATACTAAAACATCAGTATTTCTTAATTGTTAAAACTAAGAATGCCTTAGTTTTCTAAGTAAAGACTAACATTTATTAAAACTAATTAATACTAATTAACAGTTAGGTTCACTAACTTCTAAGCCTGGGGTCGGGGGTTCGAATCCCTTCTGGCTCACCACAACAGTCTTATACGAAAAAGTATAAGGCTTTTTTTATTTCAATTATATTTACACAATATTTGCAAAACTATCATTTCACAATCAAAAGTGAAGAATGAAAAATAATAGTGAATAGTCAAATATAGCTTAAAAAAGCACATATGTACTACTCACTATTTGTTTTTCACTCCTAATATATAATTTTATCACTTTTTTTCAGAAAACTATTAAATGTTTTTATTGTTTCTTCTCTATCCATACTTTCTAACTCTAAAACGCTTTTGTCATCATCTTTTTCTATTAATTTTTTTATATAACTATATATAAAATCGTCCCTAAACCCAATGTTTGCGGCATCTTCTTTAGTATTTCCATAATATACTTTTTTTATATTTGACCAAATAATTGCAGATAAACACATAGGGCAAGGATAACAAGAAACATAAAATTCGCAACCACTTAAATCATAAGTATTTAAATTTTTACAAGCATCTCTTATTGCCATTATTTCTGCATGAGCTGTAGGATCATTATTGCTTAAAACATGATTTGAACCTTTACCAATAATTTTTCCATCCTTTACAATACATGCTCCAAAAGGCCCTCCGACATTCGTTTTTAAATTATCTTCTGATAATTTTTTTGCTATTTCCATATATTTATTCATACATCAATCTCCTATAATTTCTAAATTTGCAAATGATAAATCTATAAATACATTATTCCTTATTTACCTTTGCTAATTTTTTTATAATTAATAACGTACTATATTTTAGCATAAAAGCATTCTTTTTTACAAGCTTTTTTCAAATTTCACTATATTTTTATTAAATAATCTTGTATATTTTTTTCAAATATGATATATTAAAATTACAAAAATTTTTGGAGGCTAGAGCAAGTGGAAGAGGAATGGAAAGATAAAAAAACAATTTTGGTTGTTGATGATGAAAAAATGATTTTAAACTTATTAGAACATCATCTATTAAAAGAAGGCTATAATGTTATAGAAGCTACTGATGGAGTAGAGGCTATTAATATAGCTCAAGAAAAAAAACCTGATTTAATATTATTAGATGTTATGATTCCAAAATTAGATGGTTTAACAGTATGTAAAAGAATAAAAAATATAATGAATGTTCCTATA
The DNA here is from genome assembly GCA_947168035.1 of uncultured Clostridia bacterium. GTDB lineage: Bacteria > Bacillota > Clostridia > TANB77 > CAG-508 > CAG-269. The sequence goes on from CAMVKF010000002.1 coordinate 7,088, forward strand.
CTTATGGTAACAGCTAAAGGTGAAGAGTTAGATAAAATTCTAGGCTTAGAACTTGGAGCTGATGACTATATAACTAAGCCATTTAGTATAAGAGAATTAGTTGCGAGAGTAAAAGCAAATCTAAGAAAAGCTGACGTATCAATTAAAGCTTTAGATGAAAAAAATGCTCCTGAGCCAAAAGATATTAAAAAAACAAATATTATAGAAACTGGCTGTTTAATACTTGATCTAGATAGATACGAAGTTACAGTAAATGGTAAAATTGTAGACCTTACATTAAGAGAATTTGAAGTATTAAAATATTTGGCAACAGAGCCTGGACAAGTTGTAACAAGAGAAACCTTACTTGAAAAAGTTTGGGGCTATGAATATTATGGAGATATAAGAACTGTAGATGTTACAGTAAGACGTATCAGAGAAAAAATAGAAAAAGATACCTCAAACCCAAAAATTCTAATTACCAAAAGAAGTGTGGGCTATTATTTAGCTACTTAAAATTAAACCAAATATTTATTGAGGTGAAATGTGTGAAGTGAGATGTGCGAGGTATGATTTATATATAAAATATCATTTCTCATATCTCACTTCCTACTTCTCACCTCATATATTTATTTAACGGTTATAAACTAGATGTGAACAATAACCTTTAGAAAGGAATAATAGAAAAATGAATATTATAAAAAAAGAAAACGGAATAACTCTTGTTGCATTATCAGTAACAATAATTGTTTTAATAATTCTAGCTAGCATTACATTAACTGAAGGAAATTCCCTTATAAAAAAAGCTAGAATAGAAAGTGTTATAACTAATTTGATTACAATAAAGTCTAGAGCTAAAGTTCTAACAGAAGAAGCTAATAGCGAAGTTTGGTCTATGACCGGAACAGAAAAAGAACAAAAATTAATTGACCTTTTTACAATCGAAAAATATAAAATGACTATGCTTACTACCAGTTTATCTAGTGACCAAATTGAGCAACTAGATTCAGCATTTACTAATCCAGCAAATTTACATTGTTATTCATTAACAAAAGATACTATAGATATAATGGCATTACCTGAAACTGACTCTCCTGGTGAATATATATTAGTATTTGATAAATCAAATTATGATACAATGGATATTATATACAACCCCGGTATTGAATATGAAGGTCAAATTTTATATAGTCTTTCATATATGAAATCAATAATGGGAGAATAAAGGTTTAAAAATAATTATGAAAGAAAAAGAAGAAACAAGACTACTTGAATTAAAAAAAATAGAAAATGAGTTATATAAACAAAATATAAAATTAATTGCTGGAATAGATGAAGCAGGTCGTGGACCACTTGCAGGCCCTGTTGTTGTAGCATGTGTAATATTAGATAAAAATTCTATGATAGAAGGCGTAAATGACTCCAAAAAAATTTCAGAAAATAAAAGAGAAAAACTATATGAAATAATTACAAATGAGGCTATTAGTTATGGAGTTGGCATAGTTACACAAGAAGCGATAGATGAAATAAATATTTTGCAAGCAACAAAAAAGGCTTTAACAGATGCTATTTTAAAAATGGATACAAAACCAAATTTAATTTTGGTAGATGCTTTAACTGGTATAGACACTTTAGGTATTCCCTATAATTCTATAATAAAAGGTGATGCTAAATGCTATTCTATTGCGGCAGCTTCCATTATCGCTAAAGTTACAAGGGATAGAATTATGCGCGAATATGATAAAATGTACCCAGAATATGGCTTTACATCACATAAAGGCTATGGTACAGCTAAGCACATAGAAGCTATTAAAAAATATGGGCTTTGCCCAATACACAGAAGGTCTTTTGTAAAAAACATATGTATCTGAAAGGATTTTATAGTTAATGAATATTTTAGAAATAATTGCTAAAAAAAGAGATGAAAAAATTTTAACTAAAAAAGAAATAGAATTTTTTATAAATGGCTATGTAGATGGAACAATTGCTGACTATCAAGCTAGTGCTTTAGTTATGGCAATATATTTAAATGGAATGACAGATGAAGAATTGTTAGACCTTACATTTTGTATGGCAAATTCAGGAGATGTTTTAGATTTATCTGAATTTGGCGAAAATGTGGTAGATAAACATTCCACAGGTGGAGTAGGTGATAAAGTATCAATCGTACTTTTACCAATTATTGCATCACTTGGTATTCCTGTTGCAAAAATGTCAGGTAGAGGTTTAGGCTTTACTGGTGGAACTATTGATAAATTAGAATCTATTCCTGGGTTTAATACATCTGTTTCAATCCCTAAGTTTAAAGAATATGTAAAAAATATTGGAATAAGCATTATTGGGCAAACAGCAGATCTAGCACCTGCAGATAAAAAACTTTATGCTTTAAGAGATACAATATCTTGTGTAGATAACATTCCACTTATTGCTTCAAGTATTATGAGTAAAAAAATTGCAGCAGGCGCCAATAAAATAGTTCTAGAAGTTACCTATGGAAAAGGTGCTTTTATGAAATCATTAGAAGGTGCTAAATTACTTGCCGAAAAAATGGAAGCTCTTGGGAAGTTAGCAGGTAGAGAGGTAAAATCTGTTTTCACACCAATGGATGAACCAATAGGCTATTGTGTTGGAAATAACTTAGAAATAATAGAGGCAATTAACTTTTTAAATGGAACAGTAATGCCAGAAGATTTAAAAAATGTAGTATTAGAACTTGGTATCCATATTATAAAATTAGCCGGAAAAGGTGATAATTTAGAGCAAAATAAATTAAAAATGATAGAAACTTTAAATAATGGTTTAGCTTTAAATAAATTTAAACAAATGGTTAAAAACCAAGGCGGAGATACTTCATACATAGATGATATAACTAAATTTGAAAAGGCAAAATATATTGTAGATGTTAAAAGTAAACAATCTGGAGAAATTGTAGAAATAAATGCTGAAGAAATAGGAAAATTAGCTTGCACACTAGGTGCAGGAAGAATTAGAAAAGAAGATACAATAGATATGTCTGCTGGAATTGTTTTAAATAAAAAAATAGGACAAAAAGTAGAAGCAGGTGATACATTAGCTACAATTTATACAAATAATGCAGAAAAAGCAAAATTTGCCGAAAATGAAATATTAGATATTTATAAGATACAATAAAATGTTATAGTAAATTTTTGCACAAAGTAGCCAAACGCAGGGATTGCACTTTTCTTTTGAAAACTTGGAAAAAGAAAACGTCCAATCCCGACGAGATTTGGCGGATTTTATAGCACTTAATGAACCGTAACAAATATTTATTACCAAAAAATTTCATATTGAATTTTATTTTAAAAGTGTTATAATATTTATAGAGTTAAATTTAGAAAGGAATGAATATAATGAAAAAATTAAAAAAACTTTCAAAAATGAATAAAGGTGAACTTGCAGTAAAAATAATTGCACTCGCATTATCAATAATGATGATTTTTTCAGCATGTATATCACTTATTTTCTATTTTTTGAATAAGTAAGAATATAATTGTAAAAATTCATAAATTGATTATCTCAAACTATACTCAGGAGAAAGGAATCTAGCAAATAATGGATAATATAGTATCGGTTTTACAAAATTATAAGCAAAACCCACTTGAACTTATAACCCTTTTAATAGATATAACCTTAGTAATTTTTTTAATATATAATTTATTAAAAATTTCAAAAGATTCTAGAGCATGGCAATTAATAAAAGGAATTGCTTTTCTAATAATTGCAACTTGGCTTAGTGGATTGCTAAAATTACATATTTTAAACTACATTTTGTCCGCAATTATGAATTGGGGTGTAATTTTATTAATAATAATTTTCCAACCAGAAATTAGAAGAGCCTTAGAACAGCTTCGGTACAAATAAATTTACCAAACTATTTGGTATGGATAAAGATATAGCCTCAAGAACAAAAGAAGATATATATAAAATATCTATTGCGGTAACTGAACTTGCTAAAAGCAAAACTGGAGCACTAATTGTAATTGAAAGAGATATTAGAATAAAAGATATTATTTCAACTGGTGTAGAAATGATGTCTGAGGTATCTCCTCAATTATTAGTGAATATCTTTGTTCCTAATACCCCTTTACATGATGGTGCTGTTGTAATTAGTGATAATAAAATAGCTGCCGCAGCGTGTATGTTGCCACTTGCAAGTGATGCAGATATTGCAAAAGAACTAGGTACAAGACATAGAGCAGCAATAGGTATTTCAAAAGAGTCTGATAGTATTGCAGTTGTAGTTTCAGAAGAAACAGGAAAAATTTCTGTTGCCAAAGACGGTATTTTAATTGCAGATGTAAGAGAAGATGTTCTTAAAAAAATATTAATAAGTAATATTGTTACAAAAAGATTTCCTGAAAAAAATGAACAAAAGGAGAACTATTGGCAGAAATTAAAAATAAAATTCAAAAAAGAAAACAATAAATAAAAGTTACAATCACAGCTTTCAAGTTTATCTAGTCCTGCAACGGTCAAAACTTTTTATTTTATTACTCGGGCCTTCCCTACTTACGCTGTAACAATGCTAACGCATTTAACAGCTCTCAGCGGTCCCCCCGAGACCCTCGTTTAAAATAAAAAGTATCGACCTGCACGGACTTTAAACGATTATTGCTGTAATTTGTAACTTTTTTATTGTTGTTCACCTAATTCTATTGAAATTTCTTTTTCTTTTCCGTCTCTAACTATTTTTAATTTCATAGTATCTCCAATAGAATGTGTATTTTTTATTTCGTTTAATTCATTCATTGTTGTTATTTTTTTACCATCTGCTTCTATTATTACATCTCCAATTTTAAGACTTGCTTTTTCTGCTGCTGAATATTCATCTATATATACAATATAAATTCCCTCACTTAAATTATATTTTTTAGCTGTTGCTTCATTTAAATCTCTTCCCTTTATTCCAATATAAGGTCTTCTTACTTTATTATAAGTTTTTAATTGATTTATTATATCTGTTGTAGAATTTATTGGAATTGCAAAACCTATGCCTTCAACACCTGTGCTAGAAACCTTCAAAGTATTAATTCCTATTACTTGACCTTGCGAATTTACCAAAGCTCCTCCACTATTTCCTGAATTGATTGCAGCATCTGTTTGAATACATGTATATGATGCAGTTTTTTCACTATCTTCAACTTTTCTATTAATTGCGCTTACAACTCCACATGTAATTGTAGTTCCTAAATCTAATGGATTTCCAACTGCCATAGCAAATTCTCCTACTTTTACACTATCAGAATCTGCAAATTCTGCAGGAGTTAAATCTGTTTTGTCAATTTTTAAAACAGCTAAATCGGTTTGTGAATCTTTTCCTACAATAGTTGCATCATATGTTTTTTCATCTCCATATAATGAAACTTTAATAGATTTAGCTTCTGATATTTCATAGTATTGAGATTCTGTGCTAGAGTCTACAACATGATTATTTGTTACTATATAACCATCAGCACTTAGTATTATTCCTGAACCAGAAGCAGTTGCTTCAGTTTTAGAATTACCACTATTAAACCCAAACATACTAAAATATGAAGATGTTGTAACATCATATGTTATTGTTATTCCAACAATTGATGGAAGAATTTTGCTTGCTGCAAATACTGCTGTGTCTGAATAATTTGAAAGAGAAACTAAATTAGAGTTAATTATTCCATCATTTACAGTAGCATTATAAGAACTTTGCGTGTTTGTGTCTACTTTTCCTATAATCTTTTCTTTTATACTAGGTACTCCAAAACATGTCCCTATAACTAGTGTACAACCTAAAACACTACTTATAAATGGGGTTAAAACATTTCTTCCAAAACTTCCTTTGGATTTTGAGTTATAATCTACAACATTTTTAAAATCATTTTCATTCATAAAAAATTCCATTCCTTTCTAAATAACACTTTTTAACATATTACTCCCAATTTGTGATTATTTTGTGAACAAAATGTATTATTTTTGAAAAATCCGAAAAGAGGGATTTATTCGTCATCGCCTTTTAATTTTTCTGCCCTATCTGCTGCTGTTAAATTATCTATCATTTCATCTAAATCTCCATTTAAAAAGTTTTCCATTTGATATATACTAAATCCAATTCTATGGTCTGTTATTCTACCTTGTGGGTAATTATATGTACGTATTTTTTCACTTCTGTCTCCTGAACCAACTTGAGATTTTCTTGTTGATGCAATCTCAGAATCTTGTTTTTGCTTTTATATTTCATATGATCTAGATTTTAATAAATTCATTGCATATTCTCTATTTTGAAGCTGAGACCTTTGTGTTTGGCATTCTGCTACCATTCCTGTTGGAATGTGTATAAGCCTTACAGCAGATGAGGTTTTGTTGATGTGCTGTCCTCCAGCACCAGATGCTCTAAATACTTCCATTTTTATATCTGCTGGGTTTATTTCTATTTCTACATCTTCTACTACTGGAAGTACAGCTACAGTTGCAGTTGAAGTATGAATTCTACCACTGCTTTCTGTATCTGGCACACGTTGTACTCTATGTACCCCACTTTCAAATTTTAACCTACTATATGCACCTTTTCCTGTTACCATAAATGATATTTCCTTGTAACCACCAAGCTCTGTAGAATTTTCATTTAAAACTTCTATTTTCCAATGTTTTCTTTCTGCATACATTCCATACATTCTAAATAGAGTTCCTGCAAATAAAGCAGCTTCTTCTCCACCTGCTCCGCCACGAATTTCACATATAACGCTTTTATCATCATTTGGGTCTTTAGGTATTAGTAAAAATTTTAATTCTTCTTCTATTTTTTCTAGTTTTTCTTTAGATGAATAATATTCTTCTTCTGCTAACTCCTTCATTTCTTTGTCTTCTAACATTTCTTTTGCTTCATTCATATTATTTAGGGTTTGCTTATATTCTCTATACTTTTGAACAACATCTTCCATAGAACTATGTTCTTTAACTAGTTTTTTCCATTCATTATTATTACTAATTACTTCAGGATCTCCTATTTTTAATGTTAATTCATCATACCTTTTTTCTACCAATTCTAATTTTTCAAACATAAAAATTCTCATTCCTTTCTAAACTTTTCACATTATACCATTTTTTCTCTTATAAATCAATAGAGACGGATTTTTTCCGCCTCTACTGTTATTTAATCATTATTAGCTGAACCAAATAGCTCATCAAATTTAGCTTCTAATTCTTTTTGAAGATCGTATTCTTCCTCTTCTTCATTCATTGGAAGCATTGGTGCATCTGATAAATCTGGTACATTATGTGCATCTGGTACACTTGGTATATTTGGCATATCAGGTTCATCTTCCATTTTTAATTTATTATTTTCTGGTTTATTATTAAGATTTATATCTAAATCATTTAAATCTAGTTTAATATCATTTGCCTTTTTTTCATTTTTTTGTTCTTCAGTTTTTTCATCAGCAAATAAATCATCTAATGAGTCTACCTTTAAATCATTTGTTTTGTTTTGTTCACTTTCCTCAACATAAGGATTATATGGATTATATTTTCTCCATTTTCCTCTATCTATTTCACCAATATCGTTATGGCTTATTTCTAAACCTGCCATTTCTTTTGCCATTGGCTTTTTGAAATAATAGAATTTCTTAGCTTTTATGGGTTTTATTCCTTTTTCAAAAATAATACATAAATCATTGTCCATTCTTCTTAATTCATCAGGTGTCATTAAAGCTCTTCCCATTATTTGATCTGAATCACTTGTTCCTGTTTTGTGGTATTCCTTATCTCTATTAGTTGAAATACTTTTATGTGATATAGTTTTTTCACCTAATGCCTTTGAAAAATATTCTACCGTTTTTTGAGAGTTACTTCCTAAAAACAAATGTGTATCACAGTTACCAATTATTGTTTCATGTGCTTTTTCATATATTGCCTCTAATTGGTCTAAGTTTTGTAAAATAACACTAAATGATATTTTTCTACTTCTTGATGTTGATATTTTTTTATCAAAATCTGGTATTCTACCAATATTTGCAAACTCATCTAGAATAAAATAAGTAGGCACTTTTAATTTTCCACCATTATTATCTGCAAAGTCATATAATTGTTGAATCATTTGTGAGAAAAATATTGTAAGTAAGAAATCATATGCTCCGTGTGTATCAGAAGAAATAACATATACAGCTGTTTTTTCACTACCTATTTCTTCAAAATCGATTGTATCTGTTGATGTTAACTCTGCAATTTCATTAGAGTCAAATTTTCCTAATTTTGATTGAAGTGTACTTAATATTGAGTTATAGGTTTTTTCTGGTGCAATTTCTATAGATTTATAATTCATTCTTGCTGGATGGTCATATGGTAATACACTCATTAATTCTGTAAGTAAGTTACTTCCTCCATTTGAGTTTGCAGCTCTTACCATTTCTGCGCAGCTTGCTAAGTTTTGCTCTTCATTTGGTCTTGTTGCTATTAAGTAATAAATTAAAGCTTTAAGTAACATTTCTGCTGAATCATCCCAAAATGGATCCGATGTGCTTCCATCTGATTTTTGCCCCTTTACTATAGTGTTTGCTATAACATCTACATCTATTTCAGAGCTAATATGCATTAATGGGTTATATCCATCACTAAACTGTGGATGTACTAAATTTAATACTTTTATTTTATAACCATTTTGTTTTAAAAATCCTGCTGTTCTATCATATAATTCACCTTTTGGGTCGGTAAATACATAAGACCCCAGTAATTGGTGTGCATTAGGAATTGAGTATGATGCAGATTTACCTGAACCCGAACCTCCGACAACTAGTACATTTACATTTCCTCTTTTATCAACTGGCAAATAGTTATTTTCTGCAAGGATTATTCCTTCTTTTTTATTTAAAATTTGATATTGTTCACCATGTGCACTCCAATCACTAGAACCGTGCTCAATATCGTCATACCTATGTTTAGGCATAAGTCTTATTAGACCTACTATTAAAATAAGAGAATAAAACAAAGAAAATCCTAATAGATTTTTTACATATGTACCTATTTGCTTAACATTTGCAAGTTTTTTAAAGCCATCAATAGGATGTGTAAACATATATGAAAATGTTTTTATATACAAATTTGAATCAAAAGCTCCTTTTGCAATTTTTGTATAATTAGCTCCTGTCATTGGCATAACAAATACTATGGCTAATAAAAACCATAGTATAATAAACACTATAATTGTTGTTTTTCCTTTTTTTAATGCTCCCTCTAATTTATAATTCATAGCTTTTACATTCCTCTCTTCAAACAAAAATCTTTTGACTTTTTTGTTTAAATCATTAGTTTATTTATGCTTACTTTTTTCCTAGTCTTTTTCAGGTACCGTTTTTTTGTCACTATCTTTATCTGGCGCTGGAATTGATATTTCAAGCGGTAGATCACCTATATATTCGTCTGTAGTGAATACAACTTTGTCTGGATTATTCGGACTTTGTTGCACTGAAACTGTTCCCAAAGCAGATTCTCCCGAAGCTGGTGTAGCTATTCCATACATTTTAGGATGAGGTGCTTTTTCGTATTCTTTCAATAATTCTTTTATTTCTTCTGGTGTTCTTGTATTATTTGCCATTACTTAACTTCCTCCCTACTATTTTTTTCCATCACCTAATTCAAATGCAAAATATGATTTATTTGGTTTTAATTTGCATTTACCTTTTACTTCATTTGTAGCTTCATCATAGTAAAGTACAGGTTTAATTTCTTCTGCTGTTTCTGGGTCTATAATAGTTATAGCTCTTTTTAAGTTTGGTGTATATTTAAATTCTTTAATCTCTGTTGTTTTATCAGAATATATTGTATTATATTTAAATGGAATAGGTTTTTTAGAAATTTTAACTTCATCATTAATAAGCAAACCATTATTAATAACAACCTTTTCTTTTGCAAAAGAAAAAATTATAAGTTGATTTCCGTTTATCTTGTGGGTCTTCTACATAAAAAGTTTTTCTTTTTAAATCCCCAACAAATGTTTCTGTAGTACGGAGTCTTTCTGCTGTATATTTTGGGTATTTATCCAAATATTCTTTATTAGTTTTATAGACCTCATAAATAACAGTATTTACTCCTTTTGGATCTGTAATACTAAAGTGTTTTCCCTTCCATGATTCCATATATTATTCCTCCATTTCCTATGATTAATATAACATAGTCTACTCATTTGTATATCACTAGACATAATTATATCAATAATTGTACTTTATGTCAATAGAATATCTGTTTTTTATTTATTTCTTGGATTAAAACTTGAAACTGTACTTAATTTTTCAAATAATTTTTTTTCTTCTTTACTCAGCTGTTTAGGTACCATAATATTTATTTTTGCAATTAAATCTCCACGACTACCTTTTCCATCTTTATAACCTTTTCCAGGAATTTTTATTGTTTCACCTGTTCCTAATCCTCCTGGTATTGCAACTTTAATTCCTTCATCTATTGAATATACGGTAGTATTGGTTCCCAATGCCGCTTCCCAAGGCGTTAAGTATAAATCTGTATAAAGGTCATTTCCGTTTAACTTAAATACTTGATTATTATTTATATTTACTTTAATGAACAAATCTCCGTTTTTTCCACCATTAAGTCCTGATTTTCCTTGACCTAATAATCTTATTTTCTCTCCATTATGTATTCCTGCAGGAATTGAAACAGTAAATACTTTCATTTTTCCATCTACTGTTCTTAAAGATATTTTTTTATCAATTCCATAAAATACTTCATCAAGTTCAACATTAATACTTGTCTCAACGTTTTCACCCTTTCTTGGAATTTTTTCAGATTTTTTTACTTTTTGTTCTCTAGCTTCTATGTTCCCAAAAAAAATACTAAAAAATTCTCCAAATGCTGAATTTGATCTTTTATTTTCTTCTCTATATTTGCTCTGTGTTTTTGCTATATTATTTTTTGTCCATATTCTATCATATTTTCTCTTTGCTCCTGTATCTGATAGTGTCTTATATGCCTCATTTATATCTTTAATTTTCTCCTCAGCTAGCTGGTCTTGAATATTTAAATCTGGATGATTTTTTTTAACAGCTAATCTATATGCATTTTTAATTTCTTCTGAAGATACTTTATTTGTCTTTAGTTCAAGAATTTTATAATAATCCTTAAAAACCATATTTTTCCACTCCAAATTTAAATTGTTATACTTAATTATTATACTATAAAAATAAAAAAAAATCCATAGTTTTTATGGATTTTTTTGTTTTACGTTTTTTTTTAGTTTTCTATTAAGCCAAAACCTGTTGATATAAATCTGGTTTTGTGTGCACCTGTACTGTCTATTGGGTCATTAATTAATTCATAATTTACTGTCATTGCAGTTGAAGTACCTCCATCAAGGTTTGCCGCATTTACAGCTCCATAGTTTTGCATTATTTCTATTAGGTCATCCATATCAGCACCTTGTCTTCCGACCATTCTTCCATCTATAACTAAAAATAAAACTATTCCGTCCTTTCTTTGTCCTATTGCTGTACGTGGTGCTGTTCCCCAGCCACCATTTCCAACAACTTTGGAAGCATTGCCATTTACAATTAAAAATGGACCACATGTTACAGCATCACGTATTTTAAGTCTTTCAGCTTCACTTTCAGTACATTTTGAAGATAAAACAAGTTTATCATTTTTATCAAATCCTATTATTCCTCCTGCTCCAGCATAATAGTATGATGTGATTTTTTCTCCTTTTGAATATGTAATACCTAATGGATTTGCAGCATTGCTACTATAACCTGGGTCATCAAATCCACCACCATTTATAGCCACAACTGCTTTATTATTTTTTGCCATTGTTGTTAAATATTGACCACTTTTTCCAATTTTACCTGTAACTAGAGTTTTAACTTTTGATGGATCATATATTACTGCTAAATAGCCACTATATCCTTTTCCAGATATTTTAATTATTTTATATGTATCTGTACTATTTTCTTTTTCTAAAATTGCTTTTTCATACTCATTTTCGTATTTTTCGCTTTTAAAACCTACAACTATTGCATTTGTATCTGTTTCTTCATCTCTCTCTTCTACTCTATTACTAGCCATTATTGTATTTACTGTGTCTTCACTATAAAATACATAAGCTATCCATTGGTGTCTCATAGTAGTCATTGCTGTTGTAATTAGCCAAGTTCTAAATCCCTCATATGGTCCATACAGTAATACCCCTAAACCACTCGCTCCTATAAAAAATAATATACATACTGTTATAAAAATCGTTTTAAAAATACTTTTTTTCTTTTTATTTTGCTTTACTTCTTTTTTACCCTTGTTTACACTGTTTTTTCTAAGTGCTTTTGGTATTTCTTCTTCTTCTATTTTTCCAAATATTTGATTCATTTATTTTTTCCTTTCGTTTTCTTATTTAGTTTTATTATATGATTTCTTAAAATTTTTTTATTATACTACCGCCTATAAAGGATACAGCATTTACTCTTTTATTTCAATATTTTTCACAAAAATTTTACACAATTTTCTAACAATTTGATTTTTTTTGTTTTTTGTGTATCAATCATTGCTTTTGTGCCTATTGGAATTACTGTCTTTTTTTCTGTGTGTCCAAAGTAATTTGATTTTATAATTGGAAAATTTACTTTTTCACCAATAGTATCTAAAACTATTTGCTCTAATGTAATTTTAGATTCATGCTCATAATTTCCAAGCCAAAGTCCTTTTATTTTATCAAACACACCATTCTGTTTCATATAATATAGATGGTTTGAAACAAGACTTGGTTCACTTTCTAATGCAAATTCTTCTAAAAATAATATTTTATCTTTAAAGTCTAAACTATACTTTCCGCAAGTCAAACCATAAATTAGGCTTAAATTCCCACCTATTAATGTTCCAGTAGCTTTGCCTTCTTTTATAGTTATATCTTCATCATCTTGTAATCCTAAATTTAAACTTAAATTTACAAATCTATTTAAGACTTCATTTAAACTATAATCTGTTTCATCTGTAGCCACTGTTTTAAAATTTGTACTACTAAATGTAACTAAATCTGTTTTTTGGTATATTACATTTGTTATCGAATTCGCATCACTATAACCACATATTATTTTAGGATTTTTCTTTATTGCTTCATAATCCAAATAATCAAAAACTGAGTTAGAGTTTTCGCCTCCTTTTGCACACCATATCATTTTTACTTCTTTATCTTTAAACATTGAATTTAAATCTTCTGCTTTTTGTGTAGCTGTTGCCGAATATTTATTTGTATTCGAAAATAGATTTTTTGAATATTTTACTTTAAAACCTTTTGACTCAATAATTTTTCTTGCTTGGTTTAATTCTTCTATATTATCTCCAACTATTGGATTTGATGGTGCTACAATACCTATTGTATCACCTATATTTAATTTTTGTGGTAACATTATTTTCTCCTTTTATTATTACAGTTATATAAAATGCAGTCCTTTTGGACGCCAAAACTCAATTATTTTCAAACTATCTCAATCATTGCAGTTGCTAACCCATAAGATGCTCCTTCTGCTCTAAAAGAATGAATTATATCTTTATTACAAACTGAGCATAACATAGAATCTTCTATATTTTGTGGTAAAATTCCTGCTTGCTCTAATATTTTTTTATTTATTAATACTGTATCTATTTTCCACTTGCTTCCATCTTGCACTATAAATTCATCTACATTTCCTAATTTTTTAAATTGATTATAAAACATCTCATACACTTCATTATCTACTTCAAAGTGACATTGCCTTATACTTGGAAGTATGCAAACTATTATATCCCTAGGGTTGCATCCATAATCATTTTCCATTTTGTTTACTGTTTTTACAGAAATTTCCTGCAGCGTTCCTTTCCATCCTGAATGTGTATTTGCAATTACTTTTTTCACAGGGTCAAAAAATAAAAACAAAATACAATCTGCATTTGTAGTTGTAAGAATTATATTTTTCTTATTTGTAATTAGGCTATCTGCATTTTGAGTAGTATCTATTGTAGCTGATTTTTCTATATTTTCAATATTTAAAATATTATCTGTATGAGCTTGCCTAGCTTTTACTATATTTTTATAGTCCATTTTATTTGCTTCACACAAAGTTTTATAATTATTAAGATTATTTTCATAATCTGCTTTTAAAAGCTCTGTTCCATCAGGATTAAATGTTCTATAAGTTTTATCTAACCCTAGTGAATAACAATGTGATATAATATCAGAATATTCTAATAATTTTCTAAATTGTAAGAATTCTTGCGTCTTTTCTTCTTTATGCACAACTTTCTCATTTGATAAATTCATAATTTTAATTATCTCCTTTTGGCGGGCGATTAAAATCGCCCCTACGTTTTTTTTTTTTGATATTCTACTATATATATTAATAAAAAGCAACTAGAAAGTTCCAAGAACTTTCCAAATATATAATTATAAAGTTTCAATTCACAGCTAAAATTATTAGAAGTCCGCGCCAGTGATTAATATATAATTTTTATGAGGACCGGGGTGTGCAAGGCTGTTCAATGATTTCCAAAAGTCCGTAAGGACTTTTGTCGAAATCATTAGAATAGGCAGGACGATTAAAAATTATATATTAATCACATTAGGCAGGACTAGTAAAACTTAAGAACTGTGAATTGTAACACTACAAAACTAATAAAACAATAAATAATACTATTGTGATTAATATACTGTATATTTTTAATTTTTTATATTTTTTTGTTAAATATTTATCTTGTTTTTGTTTATCTTTATTTTCTACACTATTTATATAATTTGAAATAACACTTTCCGCTTCTCTTATTATATAATTATTATCTTTTGTTTGTTTATCTTTACTTTTTATAAAATCTTTTTTGTCTATGTATTGTATTTTTCTAGCATATTTATTTGGCTTTAAAATAAGAATTGCCTCATCTATTAGGTTTGATGGTAAATTTTTTAATATTACCATATTTTTCATTTGGCTTTTCTCCATAAGTTCCTCCTTAAAACATTTATCTGTATTTAGATTTTGACCCAAAATTTAACTTCTATACATTAAAAAATAAGAAAAATCAAAGATTTTTCTTATTTTTTAATTCATTTAATTGTTTTGTTTTAGTTGCATTGAAAGAAGTTTTGAAATTCCTTTTTCTTCCATTGTTACACCATATACTGTATCTGCAACTTCCATTGTTCCTTTTCTGTGAGTTATTACTAAGAACTGTGTTTGCATAGCAAATTTTTTTAAAAATAAAGCATATCTATTTACATTAACATCATCTAATGCTGCTTCTATTTCATCTAAAACGCAAAATGGTGCTGGGTTCATTTTTAAAATACTAAATAATAATGCAATTGCAGTAAAGGCTCTTTCTCCACCTGAAAGTAATGCCATACTTTGCAACTTCTTTCCTGGTGGCTGAGCAATTATGTCTATTCCACACTCTAAAATATTACCTTCATCTTGAAGAACAATTTTTGCTTCTCCTCCACCAAATAATTCTTTAAATGTTTCGCCAAAATTTTTATTAATAATTTGCATTTTTTCTTTAAATTGAACCTTCATTTTTTCTGTTATCTCTGAAATTACATTTCTTAATTTTGACATAGTATTCTCTAGGTCAACCCTTTGCTCACACATAAAGTCATATCTTTGTTTTAAAGTTTTATATTCTTCTATTGAATCTACATTTATACTTCCAAGTGCCTTTAAGTCTCCCCTTAAATTATTTACTATTTTTGTTGCTTTAGATATATTAGTTGGTTTTTCAAATCCTTCTATATTGTTTGGTGTTAATTCATATTCATCCCATAGAAGAGTTATTAAATTATTCAAATCATCTTCTAGCTTATTTTTCTTAACATCTTGTTTAATAATTTGCTCTTTTAAATCTTCAATTATTTTAAATTCATCAACTTCATCTTGCTCAATTGTTTTTAAGTTTTCATTTATTTTTATTCTTTCTTCTTTCATTTTTTCGATGTTTTTGCTTGATTTACTTACATTTTCCTTAAGTTCTTCGATTTGTTTTTTATAATCTTCAATATTTTTAAGTAAATTTATCTTTTCTTCTTCCATTTGTTTAATTTGTTTTTGTTTAACATCAATATTATTTTTTTGTATATCTATTTGACTTTTTAACATTTCTGTCATTTCATTTATAGAATTTTCACTCTCATTAAATGAAGAAACTGAAATTTTAAGGTTTGTAATATCAAAATTTAAATCATCTACTTCTTTTTGAATATCTTTATTTGTAAATGAGAATTCATCTATTATCTTTTTCAAATTTAGGCTTTGGCTTTCTATTTCCTCTTTTTGTTTATTTTTTTCTTCAATTTGTTTTATAAAATCTTGCCTTGTAATTTCTAATTCTTGTTTTTCTTTTTTAAATTTGTTTAAATTTATTGTGGTCTTTTCTATTAATTCATTAATATTATCTACTTTTTGTTTTTCAACATTATATTTAATTTCTATTGTTTGAAAAGTATTTTTTAATATATTTTCTTTTTCAATTAACAAATTAAAATCTTTTAAAATATTATTTTTTTTATTTTTAAGAATTTCTATTTGTTTTTTAATATTTGTTGTTTCTTGCAATAAATTTTCTATTTGTTTGCTTCTACCTAAAATATTTACAGTTTTCTTATTTACAGAGCCTCCAGACATTGAACCCGCAGGGTTTATAATATCTCCATCTAAGGTAACTATTCTAAATGCATACCCATTTTCTTTAGCAATTTTTATTGCATTTTCTGTATTTTTTGCGATTACAGTTCTTCCAAGTAAATATTCTATAATTCCTATATATTTTTTGTCATATTTAATTAAATCAGATGCAATTCCAATAAAACCTTCTTTTTTGCCTTTTATTTTATCTATTTTTTTACCATTTATTGTAGACATTGGCAAAAATGTTGCTCTACCTAAATTTTTCTCTCGTAAATATTCAATTAACCTTTTTGCATCATTTTCGTTTTCAGTAATTATATTTTGCATCGAGCCTCCAAGTGCCATTTCTATTGCAGTTTCTAAATCACTTGGAACATCTATAAGTTCAGCTACTGCACCTTCTACATTTTTCCCTAATTCTTTATTTTTACCACATTCTTGTAAAAGTAATTTTACACTTTTTTGGTATCCTTCTTTTTCTTTCTCAGTTTCTACTAAGAATTTATGTTTTGTTTCTTTAAAATTTAATTCTTGTGTGTAATTATTAATTTTTATATCAAGTTCTTTTATTTTTTTCTCAAACTCATTTTTTTCATTTAAGATTTCTTCTACATTTTTTTCTATATCATTTTTACTTTTTTGAATCTCATTAAAACCTTTAACAATATCTTCTTTTTCGAATTTTTTATTATCTACATCAAGAATATAATTTGAAATTTCATTTTCTATTTGTGCTGCTCTTTTTTTATTATTTTCTACATTTACTTTAAACTCATTTATTTGGTTTTCTATCTCATATTTTAAATCTACATTTTTTTCTAAAGTACGTTTATTTTCTTCTATTTCTAAAGCTTTTGCAGATAATGTTTTATTTATTTCATCTAATCTACTTTGCTTTTCATTTAGTTCGTTTTCATATTTTTTCTTATTTTCGGTTAAGTTGCCTTTTTTACTTAATTTTACATTTATTTCTTCTTCAGTACTTAATATTTTTTTATTTATTTCATCAATTTCCTCTTGAAATCTTTTTTTATTTTCCTCATTATTTTCAATTTTACTTTGAGAAATATTTATATTAGAATTTAAACTTTCAATTTCTTGCTTGCTCGTAAAATCAATATTTTTCGTTTTTTCAATTTCTAAAGTTAAACTCTCTGTTTTATTTTTAAATTCTTCTTTTTTTTCTTTTATTTCTTTTAATTTTTGTTCTTCAATATTATATGTATCTTGTAAAATACTACTATCTTCTTCAATCTTTTTTAATTGAATTTTAAAATTTTCTATATTATATACAAAAAGACCTACTTCTATATTTTTTAATTCTTGTTTTAAATCTAGATATTTTTTTGCTTTTTCACTTTGAGCTTTTAATGGCTCTAAATTAGTTTCAATTTCGCATATTATATCATTTACTCTTAAAACATTTAATTTTGTACGTTCTAATTTTTTTTCAGACTCTTCTTTTCTTGTTTTAAATTTTACAATTCCTGAAGCCTCTTCAAATACATTTCTTCTATCTTCAGATTTATTACTTAGTATTTCATCAATTTTACCTTGTCCAATTATAGAATATCCGGTCTTTTCCTATTCCTGTATCCATAAATAATTCTAAAATATCTTTATGCCTGCATTGTGTTTTATTTATAAAATAGCCAGATTCTCCGCTTCTATATATTCTTCTTGTAACAATTACTTCTTCATATTCTATTGGAAGCTTTCCATCTTGATTATCAAATACTAAAGAAGCTTCTGCAAAGCCTAGTGATTTCCTATTTTGTGTTCCTGCAAATATAATATCTAAAGACTTTCCACCTCTTAATTCCTTCATACTTTGCTCGCCTAAAACCCAGCGAATAGCATCTGCAATATTACTTTTTCCAGAACCATTTGGACCAATTACTCCTGTTATTCCTGGCATAAATTCTAATACTGTTTTATCTGCAAAAGACTTAAATCCTTGCAATTCTAACCTTTTTAAGTACATCTTTTTCTCCTTTTTTTATTTTTCACATTAAATTCACAAAATGGACAAATTAGTATTGTATATTATATTTAGTTAATTAAGGAAATTAACTTAAAAACATCCCCTTTTATTTTCTTAAAATAGAGAAGTGATCCACTTCTCTATTATTTTATAATTACCAAATCCATTTCACTTGTGGCTTCCTTATTTCCATATGGATAAACAATATATAAATATCCGTTTTCCCCTAGAAAAAAGTAATTTGCATTTTCAACTTTATATTCTTCTGATTTTGAATCTCTGACATTTACATCATAATTAAGCTCTTTTAACTTTATATTTTGTTCTTGAGATTTATCAATTTCATCTTTTATTTTACTATTTGCAACATTTTCTTCTATGTTATTTTTTTGTAATAAAACATCTATATCTACTACTTTATTATTTTCCAAATCATAATTAAATGTTTGTATAACTATTCTTTGGCTTTTTTCGCCTTCTTTTAATTCTGAAAGAACTACTAAAGATAAAATATTATTATTCTCGTATGCTTTATACCTAACATTGTATATTATCTTATCATCTGTTTTTGAGTTCTCTACACTTTGTGCTTTATCTTTAAATACATCGCGAATTTTTAAAGTGATTTTTTTTGCTTCCTCTGAATTTATATTAAACCCCGGTATTTCAACATCCATACTATATGTTTTTTCTTGTTTTTCTATACTGTATGTTGGTAAAACCAAATCCAAATCTTTTTTTATTTTATTAACATTTCCTTCATATTTTGATATAGTTGTTATGTCATTTGTAAATATGCTAAAAAAATCTTCTTTTAATTGATTTATTTCTTCATCATCTTCTTTTGAAGTTATGCCAAAAATAATTCCCATTTTTTCATCTTTAAAATATTGTGTATATACTGCAATACCAATTGCTATTATGCAAATAATAATTATTACAATATAAACAATATGTCTTACACTAAACTTGTTTTTCTCAATAACTGGTCTCATTAAACTTAAAATTCCTCCTAGTCATTTGTAGTATTATGTTTAAATAATTTTTTAAACAACTCAATAATTTTGTTTTTTATAATTTCATACCATTTTAAATCTTTATGTATAGTTGGTAATAGGCTATTTTCTTCACTATTAATTTTTGTTTCTTCATTTAAATTATCTTCTTCTGTGATGCCTTTTTCCTCTTGTTGTTTTTCCTCAGTAATTTCTTCTACCTTAGGTTGCTCTTCTTCTATTTTTTCTTTATTTAATTCTTCTTGAGATTCCTCGGTTTCTTCATTCCAATATTTCATTGCAATCCAAGATAAAATAGAATATGTTTCTGGCTCTAATTTTTGTTCATCTAAAGGTATCTCTTTAGAAATTACTGGCTTATACTCTGGGTTTGCCTTAGATTTTAGTACTTCTAGCATTTCTATTGGCAATGCCTCTAGTTTTTTTTCATCATCTACTAGTTTTAAAATTTCTATTACTTCTGAATATGCATTTTTATTTTCTTCGTTCATTTGTACTTCTCCTTTATTTAAGATTTGCTCAATCTCCCACTATTCACAGCTTTTAATTATATCTAGTCCTGCTAACTCCCAAAACTTTTTATTTATTTTAAAAAAAGTGTTTCTGCATTTGCGTAGGTTGCTTTTGCTATTGCTTCTGGTTCAGTTTTTCTGAATTCTGCAATTTTTTGTACAATATATTTTAAGTTACTTGAGTCATTTCTAGTTCCTCTAAATGGTTCTGGAGCTAAATATGGTGAATCTGTTTCTATTAGGATTTTATCTATTGGAACCATATTTACTATATTTTCAGCATTTTTTGAATTTTTAAATGTACATGTCCCACCAAAAGCTATATATAACCCTTCATCTACTCCATGCCTTACAAGTTCATTATTAAATGGACAACAATGTAATACCCCTGATTTTTTTATTTTTATATTTCTAATTATTCCTATTGTATCATCTATAGAATCTCGAGTATGAATTGAAACAGGTAAATTAAGTTCATTTGCAATTTCAATTTGCTTTATAAAAGCCTTTTTTTGTAATTCTTTTGTGTCTTTTCTCCAATAATAGTCTAACCCAATTTCACCAATTGCAACTATTTTTTTGTTATTTTGTGCTAATTTTTTAATTTCATCTATTGTTTTCCACAGTTCATCTTCAGTTTGTGGAATATCTTCTGGGTGAAGCCCTGAAGATGCATATATAAAACTATTTTCATTTGCAATTTCAATTGCTTTTTTTGTTGTTTCAATATTTGTTCCAATACATATACATTTTGTAACTCCAGCCTCATATATTTTTTTTATTATTTTATCTCTATCTAAATCAAATTTTTCATCATCTAAATGCATATGACTATCAAAATATTCCAAATCTTTCTTTCCCTTCATTTATATAATACTGTTACATTTGCAACTGCGTATTCTTTGCAATGTGAAATACTAACATCTATATTTTCTATTAATTGATTCTTTAGACAAAGAATTTCTACTTTAGGCCTACCATTTGTATCATTTGTTGTTTCAATATCTTTCCAGGTAATTGAATACTTATCTTTTATTTCTTCTGAAATTGCCTTAAATGCTGCTTCTTTTACTGCAAATCTTGCAGCAAAATGAGGATACATCATTTTCCCCTTATTTTTACAATATTCAATTTCTTTCTTTGTAAAAACTTTATTTATAAAACTTTCTCCCAAATTTTCTATACTATCTTGAATTCTAGAAATTTCGATTATATCTATTCCACATTTGATTTTCATAAATAATTGCTCCTTATGTAATTTTAGGTTTTGAAAAATAATACTAAATTAACAATATTAATAAGTAGAGTTACTATTAATAAAACTGTAACTATTCTTGTTCTTATTTCATTTTTTTCTATTTTTAATTCATTATATAATACATTATATTTATTTTTAACATTATCATATAGCTGCTCAATTTCTAGTACATCTTTTATATATGTATAATACAAACTTTCTATGTCGTTTGAGGTTATTTCTTGAATAAATATATTTTTTGTAAAATCTATAAATTCTTTTCTAACTTTTTCTATCTCTTTTCCTTGCTTAAATTTATAATTTGTTTTTTTAAGATATATTTTTAAGTATAAAGAAAGTATGTAAATATACAGATAGTCTTTATCAAATTTTTTTGCTAATCTATTTTTATTTTGGGTATCAAAATCTGATCCTAAAATGTTAACTCCTAATTTTGAAATTCCCATTTTGGAGTATTTTGAATTAGCAATTATTCTTGTTCCGTCGTTTGATAGGCTATTTGCATTAGTATGCCCTGGTACTATATTTATATATTTTAAAAATTCTTCTTCTATATTTTTAAAATCTTTTTCCTCGTTCCAATACTCTTTATCTAAAAATGCTAATGAAAATGTAAAAAATTTTTCTGTATCTATATTTAACTTCAAAAAATCTACATTTGAACCTATTATACTTGCTATAAAATCTTGAATTTCTTCTATATTTTCAAATGCTCCTGCTTGAATTTTTATGTTTTCTACTTTATTTTCTCTTTTTTTAAGATCTCTAAATTTGTTATTAAATTCAAGTACATCCGAAAAATTACTACTATTTTCTAAAATTGTTTTTATATATATAAAAACAATACCTGTATTAAATAGCACTATCCCTATTTTGTCAATTTTAAAAAATATACTATTTTCATCATCTATTTTACCTTTAATTTCTTTAGTTAAATCATACTCAAAAGTTATTGAAGAATATTTAGATAAAATTGCAGCTTTTGTTTCGTTTGGTAAATTCTTAAATTTTTCCATTTTTTCTATATCATCTAAATCAAATGTAGAAAATAGTAATTCTCGAATTTTAGGCAAAAATTCAGTATATAACTCAAGATCTTTGTTTTTTTCAAAAATCTTAAGTTTAAATCTTTTGTCATCTAGTAATTTTAAAATGTATCTTGTATATTTCCCTTGGTTTACTATATAACTTTGTAAAAAGTATGTGCTTTGATTACTTATCTTTAGCTCCATTTTTGCTACATTTCCTTTCTCATTTATTTATCACAATAATAGTTCATATTTAAATCAAATCCTAAATGCCATTTACCTATAAAGTCTATTTTTAAATAATCATTTAAATTATATTTTGGCTCTATTATTATTTTTCCTTGCTTATCTATTGCTCCCCATAAGCCATCTTTTTTTATTGCAGCAAAACCATATTCATTAATTTCAGTTACTTCATCATATATAAAGTCAACTATTGTTTTTCCTTTTGCATCTACAAACCCATATTTTCCATCTTGCAATTTTGCATAAATTTTATTGTTTGGGTAAATTTCATACAATTCTTTTTCTTGAAACTTGAAATTATAATATTTGTAGTTATCCTGTGTTTTTACTTTCATATAACCGCTATCTACATTAATTTCAGAAAGTATTCCGGTTAATTTTACCTCAAAATTAGAATTTAGTATTGAAGATGTAAAATCTTCATTTTCAGCTATATACATACCTGCTTTTTTGTTATATGTAATTTCTTTAAAAGAATATGCTATTTTTTCAGTCTTTTCATTATCAATTACTCCAACTTTTCCATCTTTTTTACAAGCAAAAATATCTGTATTTATTTCTTTTATATTTTCAAACTGTGGATCTATTACTGTTTCCCCTGTAAAATTCATTACTCCATATAAGTTGTTTTTTGTAAAAACTATTCCTGAATTTGCAATTTGTTTTATCTCATCATAATTATCTGTTAAAACTTTATTTGACTGTTTATCTATTAAACATTGTTTTCCATTTTCTAAAATCACAAAATATTTATCACTATAAATGTTTTCTATTTTTTCAAAATTATTTTCTAAAATTGTATCTCCCGAAAAGTTTACTATTCCGTATTTATTTTCTTGGTTTACTGTTATAAAACCAGCATTTTCGCCATATTTTGATATTTGAGAAAATTTTGTATCTAATATTTTAGTTCCTTTACTATTTACTAGTCCTAAATTGCCATCTTTTTGAACTACAATACTATTTTGAACACCTCTTAATGTATAGATATTATCAAAAATAAATTCAGTAATTTCTTTTCCCTCTAAATTTATTAGTCCCCATTTTCCATCTCTCAAGGCTTTTAAGCAATTTGATTCATACCATACATTATCAGCTTCATCATAATTTTCTAAGGCTTCTATTTTTTCGTAAGTTTCCCACATTTGCTCATTATTTTTATTTACAACTTTTGTTTTATATGTTCCATCTTCTTCATTTATATCATATATACATAAAAATACATCTTTTGCTTTGTCTATTACTATTGGCATTTCTTGGTACATTGGTTGGATTACAGCCTCTCCATTTGAGCCAAGAATTCCCCATTTATCATCCTCGTACAATGCGTAATAATTTCTAATACCTTCTGGCTTTGCATTTTTTGCTTTAGTTACAACATTTTTAATTATAA
This sequence comes from uncultured Clostridia bacterium, assembly GCA_947168035.1. Taxonomy (GTDB): domain Bacteria; phylum Bacillota; class Clostridia; order TANB77; family CAG-508; genus CAG-269. The sequence continues at coordinate 31,138 of CAMVKF010000002.1, forward strand.
TAATTGCAAATATAAAAACAATAAGAGCTATTATTGCTGCAAATACTTTTTTGTAGTTTAATTTTGTCTCATTATTATATCTTCTTCCTCTACTCATAAATGCCTCCTAATAATCTTTATTTTTAACCGTATTGTACTATAAAAGTATTATGTTGTCAATTAGTTTTGAATTTTTACAAAAGAAGTTGTTGCTATTTAATAGTTTTAATCTAATTATTGTCTTGAAACATTGGAATATTAATATTTCAATGTTTTGAGAACATATTTGAACTTAACTCATTAAATAGTAACGAGAAGTTTCAAGGGATACCTTTGAAAAAGGCATCCCTTAAACTATTAACTTTTAAATTCAAATTTTTTCATTCTTTCTTCTTCTTTAATAGATAAATCTTTTAACCACTTTGCCAAACCTATGGTATCATTATTTTTTAAAAACTCAAAGTATTTTATTCTATCATCTTTGCTAATTACAACAGGTGGAGTATTATTTTTCAATAATTCATAATTTAGTAATATTCTGCCTGTTCTACCATTTCCATCTTCAAAAGGGTGAAGCTTTTCAAATTCAATATGGAATCTTGCAATTTTTGTAAAAACATCTTCTTCATTATTGTTGTAATTATAAACAAAATAAGTCATTAAATTAGGTATTTTTTCAGGTTCTGGTGGAATATGTTCACTACCTCTAATAAATACTTGAACATGTCTATATCCTTCAGTATCTTTTATATCTCTATTTATTGTCTCATTTATTTTTTTTATAAATCTTTCATCAAATTCATCACCATTTTGTAAGTTCTCAAAAACTAGTTCTAAAGCTTTTTTATGGTTAATAGCTTCATATATTTCTCTTGGCTCTTTTCCTGCAATTTTGAAACTATTGTCATTGTAAAGAATAGCATATGTTTCAGCATAAGTTAATGTACTTCCTTCAATAGCATTTGAATGGTATGTACTTCTTGTAATTAAATCTTCCAAATAATTATTATTATTTAAAATAAATTCTAAAATATCCATAATCTCACCTCTTTTACCCTGCTTCTTCTGCATTTTTATTTGCATAAAGAAAACTTAGATTACTATATGTTCTTTGCTCAAAATTTTCTTTTTTAACTTGCTTTTGTAATTCTTTTGTGTCTTTTGTTTGTTTTTTCCTTTGCTCTAAAAATTCATTAATCTGAAGTGGTGTTACTAAATTCCTTTCGTGCCAGTCTTTTATAATATTATTAATATAATCAAAACTTGCATTTACTCTAGAAGTTGTTCTTTTTAGTGCAATTTCTATAACTGGTAAATCATATTTATAATCATTTACCCATGTTTCTATATAGGCTTCTTCATATTGTGTAAGTCCGCTTCTTTTTCCCATTTTTTTTGCGATTTCTTTTTTTATTTTCATTAGCCTCTCTTGTGCCATATAATATCTTTCCAAATCATCTACAGTTCTTATTTTATTTGCTTTCCAGCCTTCTGCAACCGCTTGCACATAGTTTTTATGTAAAGCAGATTTTGAATAGCAATAATCAAACAAGTTTATCATAACTTGCTCATCAAACCCAAATTTATCCATCCAAATATCTATATCTGAATACCAAGTTGGACCCATTACACCTTGGAAATATTTATTATTTAAGTATTTTACAAGCTCAAGCTTTTTCTTATTTTTAGCATTTTGCTCAATTTTTTCAGAAGTTGCTTCCATTTTTAAAGAATATATATTATTTAAGGTTTTTTCTTGTAAATCTATAATTACATATCCATTTTGTTTTCTTAAAATAAATCCTTCTTTTTCTAAATATTGCATTCCTTCATTTATTGTATTTATTGCAAGAGCTAGTTTTTTAGATAAATTGTTTATATTAATATCTCCATTATATTTAGACAAAAAAACTAAATATAAATATATTTTCAAAAAATCCCCTGGCATACTACTTAAATGTTCTGCAAAAAAGATATCTGGAATTGTAGTTTCTGCAAAAATCATAGATTTCTCATTTTGTTCAAATTTCATATTTACCACCTATTGCAAATTATACCATTAAATTTTAAATTATCAAATAGAAAAATTTGCAATAAAATAAGAAATTTGAAGATTAAGTTAATTATTTAGAATAAAAAAGAATTTTCTGTCTTAATATGAATTTTGACATATATATTGATGTGTCAATTATACTTTCTCCGTTTACTCCAGTTACTGAAAATATGGCAATTGGGAGCACAAAAATTATAAATAAAAATATTTTCAAATTTAAATTTTTTAGTAAAAGATTTAAAACTAAAAATATAAATCCACTCCAAATTGCAAGTAATATTCCATTTTTATAATCAATTAAACCTAAAATTTTATAATTATAGTTGTAATTTTGTGGAAAAATAAACTTCACTTTAGCTCCTTTCGTTAATTTTATATTACCATACACAGCTAAAATCGTTCAAAGTCCGCGCCAGTGATTAATATATATTTTTAAAATAAGGCGCGTAAGGCGAGCAACCGAAGCGTTAGCGAAGGGCGACTGGAGCAATCAACTTATGCGATCTCATACTATAAAAATTTATTTTTTATAGTATGAGATAAGGAAGATTGCTTTCGCCAAGCCTTATGAGAAAAATATATATTAATCACGTTAGGCAGGACTATGTATATTTAAAAGCTGTGAATGGTAACTTATTAAATTTTTTGTAAATTTATTAAGCTTTAAGTCTTAGCCCGCTTATGCCAGTTTGTATATTAGTCGATATTCCTCCAAATAGTTCCCTTACAATAGAATTTGCTCTAATTAGTGCATATATTGCACCAATGTAAATAAATTTATTTATTAAATTATTTTTCGAATAGTCCATAGCAAATAACAGCAATAATACTATTGATACAATAATTTGTATGAATAATAGTGAAAAAAGACTCCTAAACCATGATTTAAAAAAATGTGAAGTTTTTTCTAAGGTTAATGACAAAAATGCAAAAGGTGAAAGTAATATTAAAACTTTAATAAGTACATATCTTAATGAATATGAAAAAATCAAATTAAATAATGATACTGTTAAAGTCCCTTTAATTATTCCATCTAATGAAAAAATATCTATTTTATTATCTATAGATAAATTAGAATTTATCTCCAAAATTAACTCTTTAAAACATATATTTTTCCCAAATAAATCTTCCCCCACACCTCTAATTAAAAGAGAAACATTAGAATTTAAATTTAATATTTGTTCTATAATAAAAAATGAGCTATTCATACATATACCGAAAAAAATACATTTAAAAATAAATTGGGCTGGATTTTCACTTTTTATATATGTTAAATTTGCCATCATATATTGAGCTGCATAATATAATAAAAATCCTATAAGTAGTGAATTTGCAATTAATAAAATTGCATGTTGTGGGCTTGTACCAAATATTTTATTAAAATAATTGTCTTTTAATATGTCATCACTTATAAAAACTAAATCATCTAATACACCATACAAACTATTATCAATAGATGAAAAAAAATTTTCTAAAATAGTATTAATTGTATTTATTATATTTTGAGTGATTTCACTGTTCTCCAAAAATTTGCATCCTTTCTTTATAAAGTCATATTAGAGATTCGATTGCAGAAAGTACCAAATCAATTCCCAAAATAAATGCATAAGAAATTAAAGACGTTTTTACCAGTTTTTTTCCCATTCTTATTTTTTCTTCATCTCCAAAACTAAATTTTTGCATAAAAAGCCCTGAACCTACTGCAACAGCCGCCATTGGTGTTGCAAGCTTAATTAGCCAAGATTCTATACTTTGAAATGCCTTTTCCATTGTGCTTACAAGCTTTGGTGTTCCTACACCTAAACTATAATTTGTGAGTAAAAAAAGTAAAAGTATTATTGAAAATACTATAATAAATTTTGTATAAAAAAATAATTTCTTTTTCAAATTAATCCTCTCCATTTCCTATCTTGTGTAAACAAGATATACTTTTATAAACATTTAAAATATGGGTACATTCCCATTTTTCTTGGTTTTAAAATTTTACTTCCATCTGATAAAAAACAAATTGTAGCAAATGTTTGCAAACCTTGTGTAAAAGCATTTGTATCAAAAATATAATCATTTTGTGTATATACATTTAAGCTCTCAGAAATACTAGAATCTTTATTAACTAAATTTCTGGTTAAAAAGTTATATCTTGTATGTTTTGCACTTTCTGAAATATTTTTTGATACTTTCTCTTTTTCTTCCTTCCCCAACTGTTTTTGGGCTTCTTCTATTGTAAAAATATCATCTGTTCTAAACCAAATTTTATTAATTAAATTTTGGCAAATGACCTTAGTCGAAGTTTCATCTTTTAATGTGTTTTTTAAAGATGAATAACTTTGTGTACTTACAATATTTATACATTTTGCTTCTCTACTTAAAGAGAAAAAGTCTGAATCTGTTTTTGTTACATATTCTGCATATTCATCACATATAAATACTGCTCTTTTAGAATTATTTTTTTGCAAATTCATCATAATTTCTGTTTGAAAATCCAGCTTTAAATATGCAGCAATAATTTTAGATAAATTTTTATATTCTGCAATATTCATATTCAAAACCACAATTTTTCCTTTATTTAAAACTTCTTCAAAACCTTTAAAAGTAAGGTCTTCTTTCTTAGGGCAAAATGTTTTTAAAATATTGTAATCTGAAATAAAATTATTTGTAATTCTTGTAATTTCAGACTTTAAAATTGCAAGTGTTCTTTCATCTAACCTTTCAAACTCTTTTTGAAAAAAGTCTAATGCTTTGTTTAATTCATAAATTTGCTCATAAGATAGTTTTGAATTGAGAAATAAATCTCGCAATATATTTATTTTTTCTTTATAATAATTTGGAAATGTAATTAATTTATGAATTTCTTCAAATGTTACATACCCGTTATTGTATAACCTACAAAGCTTTATTGCTTCTGCTAAAATTTGTTCTGCCTTATCTAGCCAATAACTTTCGGAATTATTCCCAGAAAATAATTCTAAAATAGTTTTTAATCTATTTGCTAAAACAATTGGCTTTAAATGTGGCTTATCAAGCGGATTATAAGTAACTTTAGAATTTAGTTCAATTACTATTAGGTCATCTTGCAAATTATATTTTTCAGCATATTTTTTCACTTGTGAATAATAATTTCCTTTTACATCTAAAATAAGCATACCCATTTTATTATCTTTATTTTTGCTATTAAATTCCATTAGCTGAGAAGTAAAAGGGTACATTGCAGAACTTGTCTTTCCTGAACCTATTGTACCTGTAATTAAAAAGTTTTGGTACAACCCACTTTCTCCAATATATATGTCTTCTTTTGTGTTAATATCATATCCTATTTTTAGTCTAAGTTTATTTGTATCTATTGGTACACCTGTATTTTGCTTTTGAATTTTTTTATTGAATTTAATTTTTAAACTTTGAATTTCATTAAATAAAAAATTTGAAATTATAATATTTGATATACAAAATGTATAAATATAAAATTTTTTGAGAAAAATCCATAATTTTCCGTGCTTTTTGGCATATGTCAAAAGGCTTAATTCCGTAAAATATAATTACTTCATTTGCTGTATAAACTGGGCATAAAATTTGCATTACAATAATAGTAGCAACACTTAAAAAAATACTACAAAAAATAAATCTTTTTATTTTGTATCACCTTCTTTTTTGTATAAATCTTCTTTTTTAATATTTAATTTTAACCCTTGTTTATTTTGGAAAACATTGAAATCTAAAAAATTATAAACTGTATAAAATGTGATAAAAAAATTAATAATAAATGTGAAAAAGAAAAAATTAATTAATTTATATATAGCCTACCACCACCTTGCAAAAGGTATAATAACATCTTTTTTTCATTTTGTCTATACTTTTTTGAAAATTTATGTTAAAATAATTTCATAATTGAATACTAGTCAAACTTAATTAATATATATTTTTTCACTTCGTTTGGTGTCGCAATCTTCCTTATCTCATAATATAAAAATAAATTTTTATATTATGAGATCGCATAAGATGATTGCTCCAGTCGCCCTTCGCTAACGCTTCGGTTGCTCGCCTTACGCACTCCATTCAAAAATATATATTAATTAAGTCTGACCAATAACAAAAAAGGAGGATTTTTATGTTTAATAAAGATACATTAATTGGAGATATTTTAGATCAATCTCCTGAAAAAGCAGATATATTATTAGAGGCTGGTATGCACTGTATTTCTTGCCCAGCTGCTATGGGTGAAACTCTAGAAGAAGCATGCGAAGTACACGGCATTGATGTAGAAGACGTTTTAAAAGAATTAAACAAAGAGTAGGAGATTATTCTCCTACTTTTTCTTTCATTGCTATTTTTAAATTTGCTAAATCATTTTCAGCTTCTTCATTTGTAGCTGCCTTTACACCCATATAAAGTTTTATTTTTGGTTCTGTTCCAGATGGTCTTACACAACACCAAGCGTCATTTTCTAATTCATAGTATAACACATTTGATGTAGGTAAACCTGTTTTTGAAGTTTCTCCTGTAATTAAGTTTTTTGCAATATCTAGTTTTATATCTTTAAATTCTACTACTTTGTATTTACCAATTTGTTCTGGTAAATTACTTCTCATATTTTCCATTAATCTTTCTATTTGTTTTGCACCATCTGCACCCTCTAAAACTATTGAAACTTGACCTTCTTTGTAAAATCCATATTTTTCATAAATGTTTATCATTTGGTCCCATAAGGTAAGTCCTTTACTCATATAGTAACATGCAGCTTCAACTAAACTCATAACTGCTGAAATTCCGTCTTTATCTCTTGCATAGTCCCCTATTAAGCATCCGTAGCTTTCTTCAAATCCAAATACATATTTTTTACCATTTTCTTTTTCTTCTTCAATTTTTATTTGCTCACCTATATTTTTAAATCCTGTTAAAACTTCTCTAAAGTCCATTTTATATTCTTTAGCTATTGCTTTTGCTAAGTTTGAAGAAACAATTGTTGAAATAAACATTCCATTTTCTGGTAAAATACCTTTTTGCTTCATTTGAGACAATCTATATTCTGCAATAAGTAGTGCAGACATATTTCCTGTATAATCCATATAATCATTGGTTTTGCTATCTTTTGCATAAATACCTAGTCTATCTGCATCTGGGTCATTTGCTAAAACAATATCTGCATCAACTTTTTTTGCTAAATCCAATGCCATTTTAAATGCTTCTTTAGCTTCAGGATTTGGGTATTCTACAGTAGGAAATTTTCCATCTGGCATTTCTTGTTCTGGAACAACATATAAGTTTTTAATTCCAATTTCTTTTAAAATTCTTTTTACACTCTCTCCTCCTGCTCCATGAAGTGGAGTATATACAACTTTTATGTTTTCACCTTGAGCTTTTACAATTTCATGGTTAAGAACTCTAGATTTTAATTCTGCCATATATTTGTCATCAATTTCTTTTCCAATAATGTTGAATAATCCCTGTTCTTCTGCTTCTTTTTGAGTAATTTCTTTTATTGATTTATAATCTTTAATTGCTTTTACTTCATTCATTATGTCTTTATCTACTGGAGAAATAATTTGTGACCCATCATCCCAATATACTTTATAACCATTATATGCAGGTTTATTGTGACTTGCTGTAATCATAACACCTGCTGTACAACCTAAAACTCTTACGGCATAAGAAAGTTCAGGAACTGGTCTTAAACTTTCAAATAAATATGTTTTTATTCCATTTGCATTTAAAATTAATGCTGTAAGTTTACTAAATTCTGGTGACATATTTCTTGAATCATAGCTTATTGCAACACCTTTATTTTGAACTCCTCTTTTTACAATATAATTTGCTAACCCCTGTGTTGCCTTTCCTACTGTATATTTATTCATTCTGTTTGTTCCCATACCTATTATTCCTCTTAGGCCTGCTGTACCAAACTCCAATTCTTTATAAAATCTGTCTTCAATTTCCTTTTCATCATCTTTAATTTTTAATAGTTCTTGTTTTGTTTCTTCATCAAATTCATCACTCTCACACCACTTTTTGTACTCTTCTAAATAATTCATAAATTACACTTCCTTTCCATTACACTTTAAGGCTTAAAAATTGCAAAAATTTTTAAGCCTTAATTCTTAATTTAATTTATAAAAATCATTATATAATTTTCTTGCTGTTTCTGGGCTATCTACACCTGTTGCATTTTTAACTGGTGCAAACTCCTCTTCTCTTTTTACTCTTAAAATTGCCATATCATCAACTTCGCCAAAAGCATCAAAAAGGAAAGCCTCAAATTTATATGCATTTGGACCATCTGGAACAACTTTGTTACCATCTTTGTCAATATAAGTTGCTTTTTTGTATGCTGAATGATATGGAAGTGGTGTTTTTCCCATTCTTTCTATTGCAGAAATATTAAATAAATTGCACAAAATGTGAGATTCTCCATATAAAAGTTCTCCATTTTCGTCTCTTGCTTCTGCCATTTCATCAGTTATTTCTGAATATTCAATAACTGCTGGTCTTCCATTTTTCTTGCAAAATGCCCCTACTTTTTCATGAGGGTTTGCCTTTACAACAGATTTTCCTGCTGCAGTAACTCCTTTATCTATTGCAATTCCCATAAGTACAGGGTCTACCATTTTTACTAAGCAATTATCTATTCCACCAATAAACACCCATTGGGTTCCAAGTTCTTTCATTTTTTGAACCATTCCACTTTTTAATAATGATTCATAAACTCCACCATGACCATCTGCCGCTTCTTTTACTAAGCCATCTTCATCTATTAAAATTTTTCCTTCTGTATCTACCATAGGAAGCTCACCTTGTATAAAGAAATAAATATTTTTTTCATATCCAAAATATTTATTTTTCTCAAAAAAATCTATTGTATCTTTATTATTTTGTTTACTTGTCATTATAAACCAAGGTATTTGAACATTATATTTTTTAGATTCTTCTTTTAAGTAATCACATAATAACTCAAATAATGACTTATGTGACTCTAAACCAATATCAAAAGTACCTTTAGGTCCATTATGTCCAAGTCTTGTTCCTTGACCTCCTGCCATAGTAACACATGCTAATTTTCCATCTCTAATAGCTTTTTTTCCAATCTCTTCATAGTATTTATATTTATCATTTAGCTTATATTTATCAATAAAACTAATTGGTTCTACTTTAAAATCTTGCTCTTTTGCAATGTCTTTTGTCTTATTATAAATACTATTTATAAGGTCAAAATCAATTCCATCAATTTGTTTCAATAATTCATTTTGTTTATTTTCATCTAGTTTATCATAGCAAATTAATAGATGTTCTTGCCCATATTTTTTAAGCTTATGCTTAATTTCTTCAATATTATATTGCATATTATTCTCCTTTCTGTTTATTTTAAATAGATAAATTTGCCTCTATCCTTTATACACTATTTTTAATTTTTTTACAATAGTTTTTTATGAACTTTTTTACACCTCTTCTGTATTTAATTTGTAATCATATTTTTTATTTATATCCTTTAGGTTTATTTTTTCGGCATTATAGCAATCTACTATACTTACTTTTTTCAAATCAAAACTTTCAATTTTTTTATTAATTTCTTCTATAAATTTTATATTTCCATTAATTATAAAAATATATTCATCTTTCTTCAAAAAAACCTTTTATACAAATAAAAGATATTTTTTTGTTCTAATTATAAATTTTTCTCTTTTTCAATATTGTATTTTTCTTTATCTTGTCCATTG
>CAMVKF010000003.1 GCA_947168035.1 uncultured Clostridia bacterium
ATAACACCAAAGAATGCAGATGAAACAAGAATAACTTGGAGTACATCTAATAAAAGTATTGTAAGAGTAACAAGCACAGGTATAATTCATGGAGTGAAAACAGGAGCTGCAACAATTACAGCGAGAACAGGAAACGGAAAACAAGCAAAATGCAAAGTAACAGTAAAAGAGAGAACGGTAGCTTTAACAAGTATTAAAATGAATAGGACAAGTTTAGAAATTACAAAAGGAAATACATCCAACTTAAAAGCTATAATAACTCCAAGTAATGCTACTAACGTAAAATTAAAATGGACAAGTTCTAATACAAACATTGCAACAGTAAAAAAGGAAACAAATTCAGAAACAAATGTAATAATAACAGCAAAAAAAGTTGGAACAGCTACAATCACAGTAACTTCAAATAACGGAAAAACGGCAAAATGTAAGGTAACAGTAAAAAAAGCAACAAGTCAAAATTCTGGAGGAAATTCAGGAGGCGGTTCAAACAATTCAGGAGGAGGCTCAAACAATTCAGGAGGAGGCTCAAATGGTTCACAAAGTAATAATCAATTGGAAGGTGTTGAATTAAAAGGTACGAAAATATATCTTTCAGAAGGGAAAGAATATGAAAATGGATTAACAAAGAGCATATCTAACGATTATTATTTAGAATGGAAGAGCAAAGATAAAAAAATTGCAACTGTTAATTCAAATGGTAAAATTAAGGCAGTAAAAAAAGGAGAAACTAAAATAATAGCTAAAATAAAAGATAGTAGTAATAAAAAAGTTAAAAAAGAATTAGAATGCAAAGTTGTAGTCGTAAAGGCAACTATAAAAATGTATAAAAGTAATAGCGATGGAAAAATAAAACTTAAAATACAGGTTAATGACAAGAATCTTGACGATGTTGTTACAGAAAAAAATAGAAAATATACTTGGGAACCTGAAAATGATAAATTAAAATTAAACGATAAATCTAATGGAAGACCAACTGTTGAAAGTATGAATAAAGATTCAGTAAAAGTAAAGGTAAAATGTGATGATACTACACAAAGTAACTCAGGAGTTAGAATAAAAATACGTGCTGAAGCTAAAATTAAGAAGAATAAATATAATGAGCTTAAAAATGGTGGTAGCTCATCTTCTGAACAAATTGAAATAAGATTATTTGCTACAAAATTATATATTACACCAGGTACAACATATAATCTTGCAGAAAAATCAACAGTAAAAATCAATGGAACAACAAAAAATATTAACAAATTAGGTAATGAATACGAAGTTAACTACTATGTTCTAAATCCTACTAAAGCAAAATGTAAAGCTGGAAAAATAACAGGTTTAGCAGAAGGAACCACAGATATTAGTGTAACAGTAAAAAAAGGAAATCAAGTAAAAAGAGCATATTGTAAAGTACATTTGGTAAAATGCACAATAAATTCAATATATGAAGGAAATAATATTTATAAATTGAGTTTAAAAGGTTCAAATGGAGATGCACAAGCTGCAATTGATTTATGCGATAGGTTCAAATGGAAAAATAGTAGTAATTGTTTCCAATTAATTAAACCAACAGATAAGAAAACAGTAAAAGTTAAAAGGATTCTAGGTATTCCTAATAATGGTAAAATAACAGCAACTTTTAGAGATAAACAATCTAATTCACCAGGAACTAAAGTTAAATTAGAAGCCACTATTATAAATTTAGGAAATAGGATAGCATAAAAAATATAAATTATCCCCCAAAATAATTGGGGGATAATTTAGTTAACAAAATATTTTAAACATTTTTCTACAGCATTTGCTTTAAAAATTACATTTCCATGTTCAATTAAATTACTCTTAAAAACTAAAGAAGTACTTGCTAAAGTGGAAAATTCAGCAATTGTTGTATAAAATAAATTTGAAAATTTGTAAGATTCATAAATATTAGAAAATACTAAGTAATACAAATTGTTGTACTCATATAAAGATATGTTTTTTGCAAATTCTTTCAAATTAGAAAGAGGTGTTTTTGCGCAATATGTACAAAAATTACAAAACTCCTCGAAATTCTCAAATTTATAAATTGCGTTTTTATGAACATTATTCAGTGATTTGCGTTTTATTTTTAGTTTTTTATTTGACTGCTCTGAATCAATTTTGTATTTTGTTAAAGTAAATACAATCATACCTTCTGATGTTGAAAATGCCTCAACAAGTAATCTACAACCTTGTACTGTAAAGCCCACCTGTTTTTCTGCTTCTTTTAACAGGTTTTGAAATAAGGCAAAACTTTCGTTATCACTTTTGATTAAATTTTTTAAATCTATGTTTTCAGAAAGTTCATCTATATTAACAATAATTCTTATTTTATTATCGGTTAATTTTTCTATCTTCATATAAATTATACTCCTTTTAAATTATATGCAAAAATAAAATATGTGCTAAAAATATTATACAACATTTTTAAAAATATTTAAAGCTACAATTTTTGGAAGAAAATTTTTTGTTTATATTAGCATAAAATACATATTTTGTCAAATATGGAGTATTAGAGTATTTAGTTTTATACTTCATACTTTTTATTTGTAATATAAATGTAATAAAACTAGAAAATGCTTAAAAATAAACATAAATTAAGAAAAAAATGTGAAAACAAAATTTACCAAAAAAAATTTTTGAAAAAACTATTGAAAAATTGTTTTTAATATGAGAAAATATATTTAGTTTTTAAAAGAAGGGACGAATGAAAATGAATAAAAAAATCTTAATCACAATAACGAGTGTTGTTATTATTTTAAACATATTGGTAAGTAATGTTTTTGCAACAAATATATGTACAATATTTTTTAATACAAGTAATATTACTCCTAAAAGAGAAGAAGAAGTGGAAGTTACCATTTCAGTAAAAGATATTACTAAATCTATTGCAATTTGCAAGGTATTTTTAAATTATGATAATACAAAATTAGATTTGCTAGAAAAAAAAGAATTAAATAATTGGCAAAGTATGTCTGTGGAAGGAATGTATACATTTACATTTATAGAAGGAACAACAACTAATGGAGATATTTGCAAATTTAGATTTAAAGTAAAATCAAATGCAGAAATTGGAGATACAACAATCACATTTAAAGATATACAAATAGCCACCAGTGAAGGTAACGAAATAGTAACTTTAGATAATTTAGAACAAAAAATTACAATTAAAGAAAAAAATGATGACAATGGAAACCAACAAGATAATAATAACCAAAATGATAACAACGGAAACAATGAAAATCAACAAGATAATAATAACCAAAATGACAACAACGGAAACAATGAAAACCAACAAGAGAATAATAACCAAAATGACAACAACGGAAACAATGAAAATCAACAAGATAATAATAACCAAAATGACAACAACGGAAACAATGAAAACCAACAAGAGAATAATAACCAAAATGACAACAACGGAAACAATGAAAATCAACAAGATAATAATAACCAAAACAACAACGATGGAAACAATGAAAATCAACAAGATAATAATAACCAAAACAACAATGATGGAAACAATGGAAATCAACAAGATAATAATAGTCAAAATATAAAAATAATAAAAGCCTATGATAACACTCAAGACAATACTAAAAGTTCAAAAACATTACCAAAAACAGGAAAAACACAAGTTATAATTTTAGGAAGTATTTTAGTATTTGCTGTTTTAGCAGTTGTATTTTATAAAAATAGCCAAAAATACAAAGGAATATAATAAGGAATGGTAAGAAAAATGAAAAAAAAGATACTGACAATAATTAGTGTAATTTTAATACTATTTGCTATATTTGTTGGTTATACATATGGTGCAGATATATGTAATCTAGATGTTAAATTGGAGCCAAGTATCCAACAAATAAAAGATGAGCTTTATGTAACGGTTTCAGTAAATAATATTACAAAAGAAATATTAGGTGTAAGTTTTTCATTAGAGTATGACAAAGATATTTTCGAAATTGAAGGAGATAGTTGTTTTGAAGGATGGACTTCTCTTCCGCGAATAGAAAACAGTTTTACATTTTTTACATCTGATTATAAAGCTTCGCGGTGAGGAAGGAGATATCGCAAAAATCAAATTAAAACTAAAAGAAAATGCTGATTTGCACGATTTTGACATAAGGTTAAAAAATATAAAAATAGCGGATGATAGTACATTAGAAAGCACTATTCCAGATGTAGTAAAAAAAGTACAAATTAAAGAAGAAAAAATAACAGAAACTATAGATAAAAAAGAGCAAGTCGGCCAACAAATAGAGCAAGAACAAAATAAAGAAACGGAAATAGATAATGAAAATAGTTCAATTTCAGAAGTTGAACTTATTGATACAGATTTAGTAACAACTAAAAGTAGAAGAATTTCATATATGTATATAATATTAATTGTAGTATTAATATTGTTTATATTATTAGTAGGAAAAATATTCTATCATAATAGAAAAAGTGAAAATTAAAATTTTCACTTTTTTTTTTGCTTTATACTTGAAAAAACTACAAAATGAATATATAATATAAAAGTCTTAATTCCGTAAGAAAGGTTGAAAAATATTTGGACAAATTCGTCGTTAAACTTCGCTGCGAAAGTCCTCAATGTACAAATAGTACACCTCCGGCTTTCTTGCTTGTTTGCCTAGAATTTGCCTCAAATCTTTTCCAACCAGTTTTGTGACTTAAGAAATGTATGAGAGTAAAAATTAAAACAAAGGAGGATATATTTATGGCAACGAGAGATAAAAATTTTTGGATAATGTTAATATTTATTTTATGTGGACTAGTAATAGGTGGGTTACTAGGCGATTTAGCAGGAAATATAAATGGATTATGGTGGTTAGCTTTTGGACAAGAATTTGGTTTAGAAAATCCACTTGTTTTGAATTTAAGCATTTTAAAAATCACATTTGCATTTTTAATTAAAATAAATATTGCAAGCATAATAGGAATGGCAATAGGAATATTTTTGTACAGAAAAATTTAAAACATAAGGGGCAGAAAGGAATTATTTTTGACAATAAAAGAATTACCAGAAACTGAAAGACCATATGAAAAATTAGAACTATATGGAGAAAAAAATCTAAGTAATGCAGAACTTCTTGCAATAATAATAAAAACAGGAACAAAAGAACTTACAAGTGTGGATATTGCAAGAGAAATACTTAATTTAAATGATAGATACAAAGAAGATAGTTTAGCCTTTCTAAAATATTTAAGTATAGAAAACTTATGCCAAATAAAAGGTGTAGGAAGGGTAAAGGCCATTCAACTAAAAGCTATTTGTGAACTAAGTTCTAGAATGAATTTACCTTCAAACTATAGAAAAATTACTGTGAAAGAGCCAAATGATATAGCAAAAATACTAATGGATGACCTAAAATACGAAAAAAAAGAGATAGCAAAAGTTGTTTTATTAGATAATAAATGCAATATTTTAAAAATAAAAAATATTGCAATGGGTGGAAACAATTTTGTAAATATTACTATGAGAGAAGTTTTACAAGAGGCAGTAAAGGAAAACTGCCCAAAAATTATAATTGCACATAATCATCCAAGTGGTTCTGCAATTCCAAGCAATCAAGATATAGAAATAACAAAAAAACTAGAAAAAGCAGGAGAAACTCTTGGAGTACAACTTTTAGATCACATAGTAATTGGAAATAATGAATATACAAGTATAAAAACAATAGAAAAATGGAAGGCTAAGTTTGAAAAATAATTGGCACAATTCTTTTCCAAACTGGTATGTGCTTTTTAGAAAGGTATAATTTTCATTAGGAAAGGAATAAATTTGAAATGGATTGGTTAAAATTATTTAGATTGGGTTCAAAAGATATAGGCATAGATTTGGGAACTGCAAATGTTTTAATAACATTAAAAGGCAAAGGAATAGTTTTGAGAGAACCTTCAGTTGTAGCAATAGACGTAAAAACTGGAGAGATAAAAGCGACAGGGCATGAAGCAAAAGAAATGCTTGGAAGAACACCAGAAACAATACAAGCTGTTAGGCCTATGAAAGATGGTGTAATAGCAGATTTTACGGCAACGAGATTAATGCTTAAAAATATGCTAAGAAAAGTATGTACCAGGTATAATGCAGGTAGACCAAGAGTTGTAGTTGGAGTCCCTTCTGGAATAACAGAAGTTGAAGAACGTGCAGTAGAAGAAACAATAATGCAAGCAGGTGCAAAAGAAGTATATTTATTAGAAGAACCTATGGCAGCAGCAGTAGGTGCTGGAATAAATGTTGCAGAGCCTAGTGGAAGTATGATAGTAGATATTGGTGGAGGAACAACAGAAGTTGCAGTAATTTCACTTGGTGGAATTGTTGTTAGTAATTCACTTCGCATAGCAGGAGATGAATTAGATGAAGATATTATAAATTACATAAAAAGGGAAAGAAACCTAGCAATAGGGGAAACAACAGCAGAACAAATAAAAATGAACATAGGGTGTGCAATGCCTTTAATGACAGATGTTCAAATGGAAATAAGAGGAAGAGATTTAAAAACAGGTCTTCCAAGGAATATTAATGTTAGATCATCACAAATAATGACTGCAATGGGTGAATCAATAACTAAAATAGTAGATACAGTAAAACAAACCCTAGAAAAAACACCTCCAGAGCTTGCAGCAGATTTAGTTGAAAAGGGAATATATCTTGCAGGGGGAGGAGCATTGCTTCAAAATTTTGATAAATTATTGAGCTTAGAAACTAATATGCCTGTAATTATTGCAGATAGTCCCTTAGATTGTGTTGTAAATGGAACAGGAAAAACTTTAGAAGACCTTGAAAAACTTAAAAGTGTATTAAAAAATAGAAGATATAGAAGGTAAGTTAAAGAAAGGATAAATTATTATGTATAAGAGCGATAAAAAAGGAAAAATAATTGGAATAATAATAACAGTAATTATTTTGATTATATTGGTTGTTTTAACTAATATAGAAAATAGTAATTTATCTTATATTGAAAATATAGGCAGTAAAATAGTAAACCCAATACAAAATGGATTAATATATTTAAAAAATAAGCTACATGGAAATACGTCTTTTTTTACTAATATAAATGATTTAAAAAATGAAAATGAGAGTTTAAGTAAGAAAAACAGTGAGCTCGAAGAAAAACTAAGAGAATTTGAAACTATAAAAGCAGAAAACAGCACATTAAAAGCTCATTTAAATTTAAGCGAAAAATATGTTGATTTTAAAACAGTAGCTGCTGATGTAATTGCGAGAGATATAAGTAATTACTCGAAAACAATAATTATTAATGTAGGCAAAAAAAGTGGAATACAAGAAAATATGACAGTTATTGCAGCTGAAGGATTAGTAGGACATGTAATTTCTGTTACAGATACAACCTCAAAAGTTCAGACAATAATTGATTCAGCAAGTAATACAAGTTCTATTTTAAGTTCATCTAGAGATAGTATAGTATGCAAAGGAATACTTGGAGAAAATAAAACTCTTAAAGGTGTATATATACCAACAGAAGCACCAATAGCTGTTGGAGATACAGTGGAAACATCAGGATTAGGTGGAATATATCCAAAGGGAATTTACATTGGTAAGGTCTCAAAAGTTGTAAACACAACCAATTTAAATGATAGATATGTAAATATTGAAACAGGAGTTGAATATAACAAGTTGGAGACAGTACTTGTAATAACTAATTAACATTGAATTGAATTCTTGCTACAATTCACAGCTATTCTCATTAAAAGTCCGCGCCAGTGATTAATATATAATTTTTATGAGGACAGGGTGTGCAGGGCTGTTCAAAGATTTCCAAAAGTCCGTAAGGACTTTTGTCGAAATCTTTAGAATAGGCAGGACGATTAAAAATTATATATTAATCACGTTAGGCAGGACTAGAATAATTTAAAGGCTGTGAATTGTTACGAATTCTTTTCCAAACCAGTCTTCTTAGTGAAAGGGATGGACTTTAAATGAAAAAATTTATAATTAATATATTATTAATAATAACATTTATACTTATATATTTATTGCAAATAAACTTTTTTAGTGGTTTTAAAATTGCACGGTGTAATGCCAAACCTAATAGTAATATTAGTACTTTTTATTGGGCTGTTTTCTAGCCAAGCTACAGGCATAACTTATGGTGTACTTTTAGGAATTTTTTTTGACTTGAATTTAGGAAAAAGAATAGGTATTTCAGGAATAATGCTAGGAGTTGTAGGCTTTTTAGGAGGGCTTTTAGATAAGAACTTTTCAAAAGAAAGTAAAATTACAATAATAATTATGGTGTTACTTACAACCTGTATATATGAAATAGGTAATTACATATTTGGATATTTTATGTACAAATATGATTTTGAATTTATATCTTTTATAAAAATATTAGTTATAGAAAGCATTTATAATGCTATATTAACCATAATTTTATATCCAATTATAAAACTATTTGGGTACAAAATTGAAGAAGAATATAAAGGAAATAAAATACTTACTAGATATTTCTAAAAAGAAGGTGAGATATTGAAAAACAAAATCAAAAAAGAAAATACTAATTTAAGATTTAATATTTTAATAATTATAGTATACATAATAGGAATAATATTAATTAGTAAATTATTTGAGCTACAAATTGTGCATGGTGCTACATATAGAGAAACTTCAAACACAAGGCTAGCAAGAGAAAGCACATTAGAACCTTCTAGAGGAGAAATTTTAGATAGGTCTGGAACTATTTTAGCTACAAGTACAAGCTCTTTTAATATAGAACTTTACAAAACCAAGTCTGATAATATAGTGCTAAATAATTGTATATTAAATCTAATAAATTTATTTGAGGAAAATGGAGTTAAATATCCAAATAATTTCCCAATAAATAATGAGGTAAATGCTTTTAGCCTAGAAGGAGAAAATTTAGAAAAATGGCTTGCTAAATATAAGCTAGATTCAAATTCAACAGTTCAGGATACTATGAATTTTTTTATAAAAAAATATGGTATTGACTCGCAAGATCTTATAACTGCTAGAAAAATAATTTCTATAAGATATGAAATTACAACTAAGGGGTATAGTAGTACTAGGCCATTGGAACTAGCAGAAAATGTATCGAGGGAAGTCGTTGCAAAAATAAGTGAGCAAAATGCGTTGTTTCCAGGGGTTAAAATATCTACAAAAACTACTAGAAAATATAACTACGACAATTTAGCCTCACATATAATTGGTTATATTGGAAAAATAGGTGAAAAAGAATATAATGAAAATCAAGATGTTTATAATAATGATGATTATGTTGGAAGAACTGGTATAGAGTCATCATTTGAAAGTTATTTAAGAGGACAAAAAGGAAAAGAAGAAGTTGAGATGTCTGTCGATGGAACAGTAACAGGAGAAAATATAACAAAAGCACCTATTCAAGGTTCTAGTATAGTTCTAACAATAGATTCTAAATTACAAGAAATAGCAGAAAATGCCTTAAAAAATAACATACAAAAAATAAGAAATGGTGGTTTTTCTAATAGATATGATGCACACGGAGGATGTGTAATTGCAATAGACGTTCATTCAGGTGAAATACTTGCAATGGCAAGTAATCCGGATTATAATCCAAACTCTTGGGTTGGAGGAATAAGTGTTGCAGACTATAATCAAATTAAAGAAAATAATTCATTATTTAATAAAGCTATATCAGGTTCATATGCACCAGGTTCAATCTTTAAAATGGTAACAGCGTTAGCAGGTTTAGAAACAGGAGCAATTACAACAACTGAAAAAATAAATGATACCGGAATTTATAAAAAATATAGAGATTACCAACCACATTGCTGGGTATATGATAGTTACCATAGAGGACATGGGTACTTAAATGTATCTGGAGCAATACAGCATTCATGTAACTACTTTTTTTACGAAGTAGGAGATAGGATAAAAATAGATACTTTAAATAGATATGCAAAATATTTTGGCTTGGGAAACAAAACAGGAATAGAACTTCCAAGCGAAACAGCAGGTACACTTGCATCACCAGAAGTTGCCAAAAAAATCGGAGAAACCTGGTCTTCAGGAAGAAATTTAGCTGCAGCAATAGGTCAAAGTTACAATGCTTTTTCACCACTTCAAGTTGCAAAATATATAGCTATGGTTGCAAATGGAGGAAATAAAATAAATACTACAATTATAAAAAGAGTTCTTAACTCAGATGGAACAGAATCTTCTAAGTCAGAGATAAATGGTTATGTAAAACAAAACTTGGGACTTAATATTGAAGAGGTTGAAAATTTAAGTTTTTCAAATGGTAATATTAATGCGGTTTTAGAAGGAATGAGAAGTGTTACAGATGAAGGTGGAACAGCAAGTTCTGTATTTAGAAATTTTGATATTCCAGTCGGAGGAAAAACAGGGTCAGCAGAAGCGGGTAAAAACGTAAATGCTTGGTTTGCAGGATTTGCACCATTTGATTCGCCAGAAATTGCAGTTGTAGTAATGGTAGAAAATGGTGGACATGGTTTTTATACAGCAGAAGTCGCAAGAGAAATAATAGCAGAATACTTCGGAATGAATATAAATTCAAATGAAATACAAGAGAATAATGAAGCAATAAATTATGTAGAATCAATTCAATAAAAATGAAAGGAAGTATTTAGTTATGAAAAGCTGTTTAAATGTAAGCCAAAAAAGCAATTTAATTATTATTAAAATTAGTAAAGAAGCAAAATTTGAAGATATAATATTGCAAATGAGAAGAAAGGTACTTCAGCTTGAAAGGATATACAAAGAAGAAAAAACGCCAATAATGATAACAGGTAAAGTACTAAAAAATAGAGAAATAAATGAAATAGAAAAAATAATAAAAGAAAGGTTAAATGTAAAAGTTGAATTTGATATGCCAAAAGAATTAGGGTTATCTAACATTAAGAAAGCATTTTTACAAGAAGTTTCAACTTCTGAAACTACTTTTCATAGAGGCTCAATTAGATCAGGTCAAAAAATAGAAGATGAAGGAAGTATAGTAATACTTGGAGATGTAAACTCTGGAGCAGAAGTTATAGCAGCAGATAATATTGTAGTACTAGGAGCATTAAGAGGTTTAGCTCATGCAGGAGCTAAAGGAAATGCAAAAGCAATAGTTGCTTGTGGCAGATTAGATGCTGTACAAGTAAGAATTGCAAATGTAGTAAAAGAAATAAACAAAGATGAAGAAATGGCGTATATTAATTCATATATATATGTTGGAGAAAAAGGAGATATAGTAATAGAATAAATTATATTATCTTCTAAAACCCACGACAATAGTCTTATTTATTAATAATTCATCGACAGTTCCAATAACTTCGCAGGGGTCAAAACCGTCTGACTGCTCCTTGTGAGGGACCAAAGGTTTTGACATTGACCCTGCTATGGAGATAATTATTAATAAATAAGACTATTGTCGAGGGTTAGCAAAATAAATATAATTTGCTAGCTTAATAATAACAATATCAAACTAAAAAATAGCTCATTATCTTTTACACCTTCTTCGTAAAGAAAAAACAAAAGAGCCATAATTAGAATATCATCAAAATAAAGTTTTAAACCAAATAATTCAAAAAAGTAATTATCAGAATTACTTTCTGAATTATTTTTTTTATTTAAAGGCATATCTTCTACTTTATTATTAATAGAATTTGTGTTTGGATGGCTGACAGCTGTATTTTGTATTTGCGTAAGGTTTGTATTTGGTTTGTAATAATTATTTTTATAAAATCCAGGTCCAAAAAGGTATGGAAAAGAAAAAGGAAGCATATTATTCATCCCCATTTCCACTCTTAAAAAAATCAGAAATACTGGTAAGTTTAAGTAAATTAACATATTGGTCAAGCTTTTGTTTTCTTGAATCTCTTAAATATGGCTTTAAAGAGTAAAGTAGCTTAGCTCTTGGGTCATCTTTGTTATTTAGTTTTTCTACAATTGTTTTTATCTTTAAAATAGTTTCTATATCTATATTACCAGAAAAATTACTTGAGTTTTCTTGTGTTTCTTCATTATTAGAAGGATTTTTTAGCATAGAAGTAAGGTTAGTTATCATTTCAGGGGTAATGTTTAAATTAGAATTTTTTGCAGTTTCGCTTTGAGAATTATTTTCTTGAGTTGAGCTATTATTATTTAAAATGCTCTTAAAATTGTTTATCAAATCATTCATTTTGTTTTCTTCCATAGCAAAATTCACCCCTTTAATATCATTACCGTTCTACAGTTACAATTCACAGCTGTAATTACTTAAAGTCTGCGCCAATGATTAAAATATTTATATACTAATCATGTTAGGCAGGACTATTAGAACTTGAGGGCTGTGAATTGCAACAAGATTTCAAAACCTTACGCGTAAAAAGCTTTCAAGACTTTTTTTGAGAATTCAAAGCCTGAATAAGCCTTTGTTTTTCTTCTGGACTTAAGATTTGATTTATTTTTTCAAGGCCTTGTGAAAGCTTTGATTTATCCATGTTTGAAAGCATTTTCATTAAATAAGAAACATCATTATTATTCATAAAATTCACCTCTATAATATTATATTATATGAACCTAAAATTTATGTGTAACAAAAATGTAATAAAAATTTAATAAAACAAAATTAAAATCTCCAAAAAGTTCCTTCCGCAAAAGACTTTTAATAGTTTTTTAGTAATATTTCTTTTTTACAAAAATAGAGGTATTGATTTTTTTTAGAAATTTTTTAATAATTGTAATGAATGTAAATAAATTTTAGGAGGAACTGTATATGAACAGAAGAGCAGAACTATTGAACAAAGTATGTGCAATTTTAATTTTGTTTACCCTTTGTATATCTGACTTTTTATTTGTTGGAACAAAGCTTATTAGTTATGCAATTGATAATGTGAAAACCAATATCTATAATGTTGATTTTTTGGCGTATTTTGTAGACGCAAATGGGGAAAAGGTAGATAAAATACAAAAAGAAATTGATGAAGAAGAAATTTATTTATATGTAGATGTAGATGTTAAAAATGAAGGATATTTCAATGGAATGCTTAACTTAGAAAATAACAACTTTGATTTACAAAATAAAATAGAAAGTGGAGACATCTCAGAAATATCTGGAAATAAGGTTACATTAAAACAAATATGTGCAGGTAAAACAGTTACAATAAAACTTCCTATAAAGGCAAAATATGAAGAAAAAATTAAAGCAGAGGATTTAAATAAAAAAACAAGAGTAGTTTTAAGTGGAGAATATATAGATAGTAATAATGCAGAGCATCAAACAAGTACAGAAGTTAAAGGAAAGTCAAGTATAGAAATTGATTGGGTATCTAGCAAAAATACACAAGCAGAATTAAATGCAAAAGTTTTAACAAATTATTCTTATACAGTAAATGGAGAAGAAAAACAAGTAGTTCAATTTTTAATTGGAAGTAAAATTACAAATAACAATTACCCTATAAAAAATACAGAGATTAATTTAAATGTTTTAGAAAATGCCGAAGACGTAGAAGTTCACACAAGAAGTACTGATGCAACAAACGGAAATATAAAATTTAGTAAAGCAAATTATACATATAATAAAGAAACAAAAAATTTAAAAATAAATTTAGCAAATGATAATTTAGAAGAAGTGTTCTGGAATAAAGATGGTTTAGATTTATTTGTAGTAACATATGTATTTGCGAAAGATGAGAATATATTAAATAAAGAAATTTCAATAGGTGCAAAAATAAATACATATGATGAAAAGGAATTTATAGCAAATAAAAACCTATTAATAGATACAAAAAAAGATGGAATAATTTCTTATTCTGTAAAAAATAGTGAACCTAGTATATATAAAGGTAAAATATATACAGGCGAAGCTAGAGAATATAAAGAAACTCAAAAAATAGATGTTGATTATATAGGAGTAGCTGAGAATGTTTCGCTAAAATCTAATGAAGATTTTTATTTAAATAATACAATTACAACAAATGCAAATATTTTATATAAACAAACAAAAATAAATAAACAAGAATTTATAAAAATATTTGGTGAAGATGGATTTATAACAATAAAAAATAGCTCAGGTGCAGTAATTGCAAATATAAGTTCAAAAACAGAAAATGATGAACAAGGAAATATTGTAGTAGATTATATAAATAATACAAAAAATATTGAAATATTAACAAGTAAACCAATATATGTTGGAACCTTAAAAATAGAAAATACAAAGCAGATACTAAATAATGAATACAAAAGAGAAGAAGTAAATACATTTACTTCAATAAAAAGTACATTTACAGGCAGTTACAATGAAAAACAAATAGAAAAATTAGAAAAACAAATAGAATTAAAAGAAACAACTTCAACAGCAAAATTAGAAATAGGAACAAAAGCATTAACTGCAGAAAACACAAATGAAAATGTAAAAATAAAGGTAGTTTTACCAAATAACAGTGAAGAACAAGATGTTTTCTCAAACCCTAACATAAAAATAACATTTCCAAAGCAAGTAACAAATTTAACTGCAAAATGTAAAGTGCTATATGGAAATGGTTTAAATCTTGGAAATGCTGAAATTGTAAATAACGAAGGAATTCAAGAAATTAAAATTGGGTTAAGTGGCACTCAAGAAACCTACAACCCAAGTAATATTGAAGGAACAGCCATTATAATTTATGCAAATATTGATGTTGAAAAAGATGTTGTAACAGCAATAGAAGATATAACATTAAATTATACAAACGAATTTGCTACATCTTTAGAAAATAAAGGGGAACAAAAAGTTAAGGTAAAAATAATAGAGAGAACAAAAGAAGAAAACATAATTAAACAAGATTTACCACTTGTTAAAGCAACAGCACAAGAAGTACAAGACTTAAATGGAATAAAAATGACAGTTACTGCTAAAGTAGGAGAACAAGAACTTGAAGATGGAGCAGAGGTAAAAGCAGGAGAAATAATAGTATATAATGTAAAACTAGAAAATACAACAGATGCGGATATAGAAGGTTTAACATTTACAGCAAACATACCAGAAAGTACAACATTGATAGAAGTAAACCCAAAATACCCAGGGTTTGATGAAATAAAAGAAGAATTTACATATACAGAAGAGTATTTTATAGAAAAAGATAACAATGCATTAACAAATGAAAATATTTCTATAAAAGCAGGAAAAAATATTTTATTCAACTATATGGTAAGAGTTAATAGCAATTTAACCCAAGATAAAGAAGGCAAAACAATTCTTACTGCTAAATTAGCAGAAAATAAAATTGAAGTAGAAAGAAATAATATTTTTAAAGCGAATGATATAATTGCTACTATAAAGCCATTAAATAGAACACCAAATGAAAAATTAGAATATAATTTTTCATACGATTATCATCTTGAAATAAAGAATAATAGCAATACAGAGAAAAACAATGTTAAAATTACAGTTAATAAGAATCCATTAATTGATATTACAAATATTAGTTACAGTATGGGAGAAAATAGAGTTAATTTAGGTAAAGATATAGAGTATTTTACAATAGATTCTATTCCTGCAAATGCAACAGTATTCGTTATAATTGATTTTTATACAAAAGAATATAATGAACAAATAACAACATCTGAAATATCAGCTTTAATAGAAAATAATTCAAATATTTTTAGAACAAATAAAATAATAGAAAATGTTGGGGGAATTAAATTAGACATAAACTCAAAGATAGAAACAACTTCTAATACAGATAAAATATATCCTGGAGATTTTATTAGGTATTCATTTAATATAAAAAATGCAGGAACTACAAGGGCTACATCATTGAATATTAGAGATTATTTTTCAAATAATTTAGAGTTAGAATATGTTAAGATTGATGGAAAAGGATGCGAATATAGTCAAATTATAGAAAATCAAGATATGAGTACAATTAGTCTTGTTAAATCTTTTGAAATTGGAGAGAGTATTACTTTAGAAATTCAGGGCAAATTAAATGATGCAATATATTTAAGTAAAGATTATGAAATAATAAATCAATTAGAGATTAGTAGCAAGGGTGTAGTTGTAGGGCAAACAGAGCAGATAAAGAACTATTTAGTAAATAGATTAGAGAACAACGAAGATGAAAATATTGAAGATGGAAATAACAACAATGAGAATAACAATGAGAACAACAATGAAAACAACAATGAGAACAATAATGAAAACAACAATGAAAACAACAATGAAAACAACAATGAAAACAACAATGAGAACAACAATGAAAACAATAATGAAAACAACAATGAGAACAACAATGAGAACAATAATGAGAACAATAATGAAAACAACAATGAGAACAATAATGAAAACAACAATGAGAACAACAATGAGAACAACAATGAGAACAATAATGAGAACAACAATGAGAACAATAATGAGAACAACAATGAAAACAACAATGAGAATAATAATGAGAATAACAATAATTCAAATGACAATCAAGATAAGGAAAATTCAGCTTTAAGCACAATTTCAGGACTAGCATGGCTAGACAAAAACAAGAACGGAAAAAGAGAAACAGGAGAAGAATTATTAGAAAATATTGATGTTACATTGTTAAATTTAGATAATAAAGGAACAAAAGAAACTACTACAAATGCAAGTGGAGAATATAAATTCGAAAATATAGAAAATGGTAAATATGTAGTAATTTTTGAATATAATGAAGAATTATACGCTCTAACTATATACCAAGCAGATGGAGTAAGCAGTTTACAAAACTCAGATGTAGAGCTTATGGAAATGACAATAAACGGAACAAAGCAAAAAGTAGCGTGTACTGATACATTAAATATACAAAATTCTAATTTGGAAAATATAGATATTGGTCTTGTTGAGGCAGCTGTATTTGATTTAAAACTAACAAAAGGTATTTCAAAAATTACAGTTTCAAATACACAAGGAACAAATGTGCAAGAATTTGAAAATAGTAATTTAGCAAAAGTTGAAATTAAAGCAAAATACCTACAAAGTTCAACAGTAGTAATAGAATACATAATTAGAGTAGAAAACAAAGGAGAAATAGCAGGATATGCAAGCAAAATAGTAGATTATAAGCCAACAGATTTAACCTTTAACTCAAAACTTAACCCAGATTGGTATCAATCTGAAAATAACTTATATAATGATAGTTTAGAAGACAAATTAATTAAACCAGGAGAAACAAAAGAAATAAAATTAATTTTAACAAAACAAATGACAGAGACAAATACTGGACTTACAAATAATATTGCAGAAATAGCAGAAGATGAAAACGAAAAAGATGTAGATGACATAAATTCAACACCAGGAAATAAAAATTTAAAAGAAAATGATTTAGGTCAAGCAAATGCAATAATAAGTATAAGTACAGGAGTAGCATTTAGGTTTTTCTTTACAACATTATTAGCAATAGTAATAATTTCAAGTTTAGGTTATTTATTTAGTAAAAAAATATTAGAGAAAAACATAAAATTTTAGCGGAAAGGAGGGTGAATTCTTGAAAAACGTGAAGAAAAAATTAATTCTAATAGTATTAATGACATTTTTAATTATTTGTATTGGAAAAAATGTAAGTATGGCATTTACAGCAGCACAGAATCAATTTTTTAATAAAGGATATACCGCAATAGGTACTAAAATTGATATTGGAGGTCTTCGTAATTCAAACAAAACATTTGATGTATATAGGGAAGGAATATATTGTATTCATCACAAGGAAGGTTTTCAACAGGGGGATTTTGAGGTCGATGAATATATAGAATTAAAAGGAAGCAAGGCTTTTAGATATGACAGAAATGGAAATACAAGAGTCTGGGATAATTGGAGTAAAAATGGAGTTTTAGAATATCTATTACACAAAGAAAATTATAAAAAATCTTTGTCTATGTGGAATGGAGAAAGTGGACTTTCAGTAGGAGATCAAAATGAAGTTAATAGGTATCCAAGTGGAACAGAAGGAATTGTTACAATAAGAAATGCTGCATTACGTGTTGCTTTACTTGATTGGATGGGAGAAAAAGATAGAGGTCATGGTGCAATAAGAGACTTAGGTGTTAATGCAGATTATAGGTATCAATATTCGACAGATCATTGGGCTCAACAGAAAAAAGATGAAGTTAACGGATTTATTCAAAGAGCTAATAACTATGTTACAAGTAATACTGCACCAGATTTAGCTATTTCTGTACCATCAGCATTTAGTACAGTGACATGTTCAACAGACAATGTAATTGGACCTATAAAAATCGCATTTACGGAAGGAAAATTAAATATATCAGCATATGGAATAAATTCTGAAAATATTACAAATATAGAGTATTATTCAGATAGTAAATGCGAAAATAAAATAAGTAATGTAAATAATATTACTTCTAATACGAGTTTTTATATAAAAAATAAATCACAAAGTATAATAAAGGAAATTAAAGCTAAAGTTGTAGATACAAATCAAACGCAGATTAATGTACAAATGTGGTTTGCAAAGCCACAAGGATATTTTAGTTCAAACTTTGGTCAAGCAGTTGCCATAGTTAAGACAAGCGAAACAAATGCAAGTAGTGAAGAAACTACAATACAAGTTAGCTATGGGTCAATTACAATAAATAAAAAAGATGGCTCAACAAACCTAAAAGATGTAGAATTTAAAGTTTATTTAGGAAAAAATAAATTTTTAGGAAAAAATGGGAATCTTTGGAAATATGATGCAACAAAAGATACTGCTACAGTATTTAAAACAAATAATAATGGTGAAGTAAAAATAGAAAATCTTTGTTTTAAAAAGTATTATATATTTGAGACAAAAGTGGCTGACGGATATAATTTAAGTCTGCAAGATGGATATAAAACTAGATATAGTTATACGGATAATAATGGGAATACACAATATGTTAATTTAAATTATGTGTATGATAAAGATAAGCATGTAGCAGATTTAAGTGGAAACAAACAAGATGTGACTATTAATTTTACAAATACAAAATATGGAAAAATTACTATAAATAAAAAAGATGGTTCAACAAACCTAAAAAATGTAGAATTTAAAGTTTACTTAGGAAAAAATAAATTTTTGGGAAAAGACGGAAATAATTGGAAATATGATGCAACAAAAGATACTGCTACAGTATTTAAAACGGATAATAATGGTGAGGTGATTATAGAAAGACTTAGTTTAGACAAAACTTATTATATATTTGAAACAAAAACAGCTGAAGGATATAATTTAAGTTTGCAAGATGGATATAAAACTAGATATAGTTATACGGATAATAATGGGAATACACAATATGTTAATTTAAATTATGTGTATGATAAAGATAAGCATGTAGCAGATTTAAGTGGAAACAAACAAGATGTGACTATTAATTTTACAAATACAAAATATGGAAAAATTACTATAAATAAAAAAGATGGTTCAACAAACCTAAAAAATGTAGAATTTAAAGTTTACTTAGGAAAAAATAAATTTTTGGGAAAAGACGGAAATAATTGGAAATATGATGCAACAAAAGATACTGCTACAGTATTTAAAACGGATAATAATGGTGAGGTGATTATAGAAAGACTTAGTTTAGACAAAACTTATTATATATTTGAAACAAAAACAGCTGAAGGATATAATTTAAGTTTGCAAGATGGATATAAAACTAGATATAGTTATACGGATAATAATGGGAATACACAATATGTTAATTTAAATTATGTGTATGATAAAGATAAGCATGTAGCAGATTTAAGTGGAAACCAACAAGATGTGACTATTAATTTTACAAATACAAAATATGGTTCATTAACAATTTATAAAAAAGATACATATTCTAATGATAAATTAAGTGGAGCAGAAATAAAACTTTATAATACAACATATAAAAAATGGTTAACTGGAAGTGAGGGTTCGTATAGTTTAGGAGAAACAGCTAGTAAATATTCAATTACTAATGGTGAGAAAACATTTAGTAATATTCCAATAGGCACATATACAATATATGAGGTTACAACACCAACAGGGTATGATTTAATTCAACAGGTTGGATATCAGACATCAGGTAATATGTCAGGAAGTGTTAAATGCCTAGAAGATATAGAGGTAGAAACAGGAACAACAGTAACAAAAACAATATATAACAAAAAGTTTCGGAAGTCTAACAATTATAAAACAAGATTTATATTCTAATGCAAAATTAGGTGGAGCAAAGTTCAAGCTTAAAAATACAACATATAATAAATGGTTGACAGGGTCTGGAACAAGTTCAAGCCCGTATGGACTAGGAGACACAGGAACAGAATATGCAACAGCTTCTAGTGGAGATAATAAAGGAAAAAGAATATTTACAAAAATACCAGCAGGAGATTATACAATATATGAAACTGATGCTCCAACAGGGTACGATTTAGAAAGTCAATCACCAACTAGTTTTAGTGTAACTGTATCAAATGGTGGTAGTATAGAACAATTAATAACTAATAAACTTCGGAGATCTAACAATACAAAAAGTGGATGCAGATAATAATTCTACAAAATTAGCGAATGCAGAGTTTATATTGCAAAAATCAAATAACAAATATTTGACAGGACAAAATGGAATATATAGTGAAACAACAGATAAAAACCAAGCTACAAAATATAAAACAGATACTGGTGGAAAAATCACATTAGTTGGTATACCAAATGATACATATAAAATTTATGAGGTAACTACTCCAAGTTCAGATTATAATTTATCTTGGCAAGATGGATATGATGTAACAAACAATTGGAAACTATGCGAAAGTGTTACAATTGCAGAGGGTGTAAGCCAATCAAGGACATATACAAACAAAAAATATGGAGCAATTAAAATTAATAAAACAGTTAAAAAATCTGACACAAGGCAAGACCAATTAAATGGAGCTAAATTTAGAGTTCATCTTGGAGAAAACAAATTTTTAGGAATGGATAGCAATGGAAATTGGAAATATGATGCTACTTGGGATTCTGCTACAATATTTGAAACCGGAAGCAGAAATACAGTTACCTCAGGAACTACAACTACTAATAATAAATGGGTTAGTGCAGGTGAGGGTTATGTTACTATAAATAGATTAGACCTTAATAAAAGTTATTCTATTCTTGAGGTAGAAACACCAAGAGGATATAATATTGAAAAACAAGATGATTTTAAAAAAAATTACTCATATAGCCAAAATGGTAGAAACTATACGGCAAACAAAAATAATGTACATAACTGGAATACAAATACAAATACTAGCTCGCACCAAGTTAGATTAACTACTCCAAACACTCCTCAACAGATAGATTTTGTAAATAAAAGAATAGTAACAATAGAAGGTTTTGTATGGCAAGATGGACTAATTCATAACAAAGTTACAAGCAATGTAGATAATATATATACAGCTAGTCAAAATGATGCTTTACTTTCAGGAATAAGAGTACATTTAAAAAATATAAATACTAAGAATGATATTCCTGGTATTGGTCCTGTTACAACAGATACTAATGGTCATTATGAATTTAAAGATGTGGATTATTACTTAAAAGATTTAGAAAATGCATATATTGAGTTTGAATATGATAATACACAATATGTACCTGTAGAATATAATGTCGGAAACGATATAACAAAAAACTCAAAAGCTAAACCATTAACTATTCAAGAAGCTGAATTAGATGATAATCAATTAACAGGAGTGGAAGGAAATCACCCAGGTAGAGCGGTAACAGAAATTGGAAGTATGAAACTTGTATCATATTTAAATGATGATACTTATAAAATTTCAAACATAAATTTTGGACTTATACCAAAAAAGCAACCAGAATATATAGTTTCTGAAAATTTAGAATATGTTAAGTTAAAAATAAATGATTATACTTATACATATAAATATGGAAATGAAATAACAAATTCTCCATATGCACCTACTGTAAATACCCAAGATGATTCAAAGACATTTTCTAGCAAAATATACCCATCAGATATAATATATAGTGGTACTCATGTATCAGATAGTAAAAAATTAAAAGTATATGTGGTTTATAGTATAAATGTAGAAAATACAGAAACAGAAAATACTAAATTTAATTATTCAGAAGGAAAACTATATTTAACTTCATTAACAAATACGTTTGATGCTGAAAGATACAGTTTGTGCAATAACGAAAATAATGGAGAAAAAGAAGACTTTGCTCTTTGGAGTATGGATGGAAATAAAGCAAAATATAATTTAGAAGATGCAAGAAGTGTTTTCAAAGATGGCATAGAATCTGGATCAAACAACTCTAAAACTACATATATTCAGTTTAAAATGACGGAAAAAGCAATGCGAAAAATTTTAGATAAACAATTAAGAGAAGAAGATATTCAAGAAGCTCCAAATGTAACAACAGCAACAGCTTACCATGAATATATAAGAACAGATAGAATGTGGACACACAATACAAATAAAACTACAAAAGGTGGCAAAAAATATAGAACATTTAATGGGGTAAAAGGTACATATGAGAATTTTATAGATAACAATATTAAAGAGACATGCTATGTACATAAATCTAGAACTAAAAACAAATCAACCTCAAGTATATACATAAGGTTTGACCTAGGAACTCCAAGAACAATTTCAGGAATAGTATTTGAAGATACTTTAACTGAAAAGAGTAAAAAGCAAGATGGAACAGATGAGAGTGATAAACCAAATTTAGGAGATGGTATATTATCAGAAAATGAAAATAACAGAGCAAGAGGTGTTATGGTTGAATTAATTTACACTAATCCGCAAAAAACAGTGGCTACTTTGTTCCAATTAAATAAAACAACAAATGCAGTAACTCAAAAACAAGCTATAACAACAACAGATGAAAATGGTAAATATTCATTTGAAGGAGTTGTTCCTGGTTACTATTATATAAGGTTTACATATGGTGATGGAACACAAAAAATAATGCCAGCAGATGAGGCAATTTCTGCAACTGAATATAGGTCAACTATAATTAATACTATAAATAATAACAATATAATCAAAAACGCAATGGAAGCAAAAACGGAAAACATAGCACAAGCTCAACAAACACTTGTAAATGATTATTCGAATGTAGAAGCTAAAGAACTTTTAGAATGGTATAAATACCTTGGAGATGTAGAATATTCAACGGCATTAGACAGTTTAGATGATAGAAATAAGTTTAATAATTTACAAATTACATCTATGGGTAAAATTTTTAATAGTGAAGGAGTAGATGTAACAGATAGCATAAATAAAACTAATGTTAATGCATTAACACCAATGGTAGGAATATCTATAGAAAATGATATTGGTGACGAAACGGTTGGAGCAGAAAATAAACACGAATTTGGAAAATTTAACTTTGGAATAATAAGCCCTAACTTAACAGTAACTAGCGCAGAAAAGAAAATTACAAATGTTAAATTAATAGGACAAGTAGGAAATACATTTGTTTCGGCAAATCCAACAGACAAAACTCAAAGTTATTTATCTGCATTAGATGAAATACAAGGTGGAAGCTCTTATGCAAAAATAGAAATTGACCCAGAAAATATTTATGGTTCTAACTTAGAAACAACTTATGAAGTAACAGTTAAAAATGATTCATTAAAAGATTATATAGAAAACGTAGAAGAAAGTAACAGCGAATATGGAACTTACTTTAAATATGGAATTATTACAGATAAGGCTCAGCTAAAAAAAGTTCAAATAAATGAAGTAATGGATAACCTAGACCAAAAATATAATATTAAATCTTTGCCAAAAGAAGACCTTACTCAAATTGTTACAAAACTAGAGAGTACAATTGAATCTGAGTCTAAAATTAAAATGGAGCCAGATAATGAAACCTCTACAATAGAATATGAAGACGGAACAAAAAGAACAGTAACAAAAGTTAAATTAAGTGGATGGAATGTTTTAGAAAGAAACGAAACTGCAACTATAAGATATACTGTAACATCACTACTATCTTCAGAAAATGATGATACAAAATATGATAATGGAGCAGAAATAACCCAAATATCTTTGGAAAAACTAACAACACTAAAAAGCGACTTAGGAGGAGAAAAATTAGCAACTCTTACAATTACACCAACAACAGGTAAAAACAAATCCTATATTAGACCAATTTGTGTATGCGTAGCATTACTTGGATTAGGAATAGTAGTGATTTTATTAAAAGTCAAAAGGAATAAATAAATTTTGAAATTACATAAAAAGTTACAAAAAATCCCAAAAAACTATTGCAAAAAGTCCAAAAAAGCTTTATAATAAAGGGTGTATGTAATTTTAATATTTTATAAAAATATTGTTAATAAATTATGCAAAATAATATAAAAAAGGAGGATTTTGTATGAACATTACAAGAAAAATACTAGTTAAAGTTTGTGCAATTATTGCAATTATAGCATTAACTCTATCAGATTTTCTGTTTATTGGAACAGAACTTGTATATGCAATAAATATTGCAAAAACAAACAGTTCTAGTGTTGAATTTTCTGCTTATTTCCTAGATCAAAACGGAGAAAAAGTGGAAAAACTCGAGAAAAACATAGATATGGAACAAGAATTTTTATATGTAGACATATCTGTAAAAAACGAAGGATATTTAAGTGATGGTAGAATAATGCTAGAGGGTAATAACTTTAATCTAAAACAAGATATCTTAAGTCAAGACATTGCAAGCATTTCTGGAAATGAAGTTGTTTTAAACCAAATTAATGCTGGAAGTACTGTTACTATTAAAATAGGAATTGAACCTATAAATAATACTACAATTACAGAAAATATGTTAGACCAAAAAACAAAGGTAGAATTAATAGGTCAATATGTAAATAGCAAAAATGTTGAAAAAGACAAATATATTCAAATTAAAGGCTCAACAGAAGTAGAGCTTGCTTGGAAATCTAGTGATAAAACCAAAGCAGAGCTTGAAACAAGTATTTTAACAAATTCTATTTACAGTGTAGAAGAAGAACAAAAAAGAATAGTACAAATTTTAGTTAATAGTAAAATCACAAATAATAATTACCCAGTAAAAAGTTCTGAAATTAGCGTAGTAGTTCCAGAAAATGCAACAGATGTCAAAGTTCATGCAAGAAGCACAAATTCTACAAATAGTAGTATAGAGTTTAGTGAAAATAATTATGAATACAACAAAGGTACAAACACTGTAAAAGTAGCATTAGAAAATGAAGATAAAAACTCTATAAGCTGGAATAGAAATTCTATAGATTCATTTGTTATAACATGTGTATTTGATAAACAAGAAAATGTTATGAATAAAAATATAACTGTAGATTCTAAAATAAATACATATGATAATAGGACTTTAAATGCTAGTACAAATGCTAGTATTTCAGAAGAAAAAGATGGAATAGTTTCATATTCTTTAGAAACTGCAGAAAGCATTTATAAAGGAAAAATTCAAATTGGTGAAGAAAGAGATTATGAAGAAAATACTAAAATTAATGTAGATTATTTAAGGTTAGTAGATGAGATTTCTCTTAAATTAAATGCTCCAACATTTTTAGCAGAAAATAATGAATTACAAGCAAATATTACATATAAAGAAACTAAAATTTCTAGAGATGAATTCTTAAAAATATTTGGAGAAGATGGATTTATAATTGTAAAAGATGATAATGGTAACGTAATTGCTAACATCAACAAAAACACGGAAAAAGATGATAGTGGAAATTTCATTATAAACTATTTTGATGGTACAAAAAGTATAGAATTTTTAACAAGCAAACCAGTTGCGGTAGGTACTTTAAACATAGTAACTAATAAAACTATATCTAATACTGAATATTCAAGAGAACAAGTAAGAATTTTTACAGGAATAAAAGAAAAAATAGAAGGAAGCTATAACCAAAAAGAAAGTGTAAAAACTGAATCTATAATTGAATTGAAAAATACAGAAACTAAGGCAGACTTGAATATTAGTGTTGATAAACTTTCAGCAGTAAGTAAAAATGAAAATGTAAAGATAACAGCTGTATTGTTAAATAATGATGAAACAAAAGAATTGTTCCAAAATCCAAGTTTAGAAATAAAATTTCCAAATCAAGTAACAAACATTGCTGCTAAATGTAAACTTTTATATGGAAATGGATTAGAATTAGCAGATGCTAAAATTGAAAATGGAAATACAATAAAAGTAAATATGAAAGGAACACAAACTTCATATAATACTGAAACTTTAGAAGGAACAACTTTAATTATATATGCAAATATAGATGTTAATAAATTATCAACAAATAGTGATGAACAAATTACTTTAAATTATACAAACGAAATATCTAAAACAAATAATAAACCTATAACAAAACCAATACAAATCGTTACAAATGCTGGGGTAATACTTACAAATAATATTCCAGAATTAAAACAATCATCTATAGGAAATGAAGGAGTAAAAGATGTTGTAATAGAAAACATTGGTGGAGAAAAAAATGTTTCTGTAAATATTGAAGCAATCAATAATGAAGGAACAGCTATTAAAGATGTTACAATACTTGGAAAATTCCCAACAGCATCAACTGCAAATATGGGAGTAAAATTAGCAAGTGGGGTAAATATTGCATCTAGCACACAAAATGTTAAAATTTACTATAGTAATAATGAAAATGCAAATGCTAATTTAAATGATAGTTCTAATGGATGGACTTTAGATGGAGATATTTCAACTGCTAAAACATATTTAATAGTAATTGAAAAATTAAATGTAAGTGAAATATTTAATGCAAATTATACATTAAATATACCTGCAAACTTAGGATATAATAAAGAAGCAAGTTTAAGTTATGTTTTAGATTATACAAATGACTTAACAGGAGAAAATAAAACTGTAAAAGCAACAGAGTTTAACTTAACAACAGGCACAGAGGCAGAAATAAAACCTACATTAAAAGCTTATGTTGGTGGAGAAGAAATAGCTGAAAATAGTGAAGTAAAAGCTGGAGAAATAATCAAATACAATTTAAGCTTAAAAAATGAAGGAAGAATTTCAGCTGAAAATGCTACATTAGAAGTTACAATTCCTGATAATACAACATTATTAGAAGTAAATCCTAAATATCCAGGGTATGATGAAGTTATTGAAGAATATACATATGAAGAATCATATTTTGTAGAAAAACAAGATAAGAAGATAACAAAAGAAAATATAAATATAGCATCAGGAGAAAGTATTAACTTATCTTATATGGTAAGAGTAAATAGCGATTTAGCTCAAAGTGTAACTGCAAAAACAACAGCTAATGTAAAATACAAAGAAGTAGAGAATAAATCAGAATTTTTAAATACAATTATTCCAAATGATTTAACAGCTACAATGGAACCATATGATAGAAAGTCAAATCAAGTTTTAGAGCCAAATTTTGCATATAGTTATTTATTAGAAATAAAAAATCTAAAAAATATTGCACAAAATAATGTAGAAGTCACATTAAACAAAAATGAATTAATTGATATTAGATCTATTACTTGTTACATTAAAAGTAATTCGAAAGAAGTAGATAAAGAAAAGCAAACATTTACTATAGATTCAATACCAGCAAACGAATCTGCATACATTAAGGTAATGGCTTTTATTAAACCAAATGTAGAAAATGTTACAAATGCACAAATTTCAGCTTTAATAAAGAATAATGGAAGTACATTTAGAACAAATCTACTATCTGAAAAAGTTATAGGAGTTGAATTTAATGCAACACAAAAAGTAGCTACAAGTTCAAACCAAGATGAGCTTAACCCAGGAGATAGTATTAAATATGAAGTACAAATGCAAAATGTTGGAAAAATAGATGCAGAAGACTTAAAAATTCAAGATACCTATTCAAATTATTTAAATATTAAATCTATCAAAATTGATGGAGTAGAAACAGAATTTTCAGAAGTACCTGTAACAGAAGAAAAAAATATGATAGATATTTCACTTGAAAAAGTATGTAAATCTGGAGAAGGTATTAATGTGGAGATTATAGGTACTATAAGTGAAGAATTAAATTTAAGTGCTTCAACTGAAATAGTAAACCAATTAGAATTATACAATGATGGTAGTCTTGTAGGACAAACAGATATTGCAAAAAACAATTTGGTAAATAAAGCACTAGAAAATGAAGAAGTAGTTGAAAATCAAGAAGATGTTGAAAAAGACAGTATAGATGGAGAAAACGAGAACGGACAAAATGGACAAAACGAGGAAAATCTATCTAGTAAAGAAGATAAAAATGAAACAGAGTCAAAAGAAAATGCAGTTGAAGAACAAGGAAGCAAAATTTCAGGAATAGCTTGGTATGATAAAAACGAAAATGGAACAAGAGACGCTCAAGAAGAAAGTTTACAAGGTGTTAAAGCAACATTAATTAATTTAAAAGATAATACATCTAAAACTATAGATACAGGTGCAGACGGAAAATATTTATTTACAAATGTTGCAGATGGAGAATATATTGTGGTATTTGATTATGATACACAAAAATATATGTTAACTGCATATCAAGTAGATAGTGCAACCAGTACAACAAATTCAGATGTAGAAAATGTAAAATTAAAAATTAATGGAGAAATAGTAACAAAAGCTTGTACTAATACACTTAAAGTAAGCGGAACAAATATAGAAAATATTGATATTGGTTTAATAGATGCAAAAGTATTTGATTTATCTTTAAGCAAAACAATTTCAAAAGTTACAATATCAAATACTGAAGGAACTCAAAGTTTAAATTACAATGATGCAACTTTAGCAAAAGCAGAAATTAGAGCTAAACACTTAAGTGGTTCAACTGCAGTTATAGAATACAAAATAAAAGTTACAAATAATGGAGAAATTGCAGGTTATGCAAAATCTATTGTAGATTATAAGCCAACAGATTTAAACTTTAATTCTAGTTTAAATAAAGATTGGTATCAATCTGGAAATAACCTATATTCAACAACCTTTGCAAATACACTAATAAACCCAGGAGAAACAAAAGAATTAACATTAATTTTAACTAAAACTATGACAGAATCTAACACTGGTTTAACAAACAATATTGCAGAAATTGCAGAAGTTTATAACACATTAGGTGTTGCAAATAAAAATGGAACACCAGGAAATAAAGATACTAAAGAGAGTGATACAGGCTCAGCAAATGTAATTATAAGTGTAAGCACAGGTACAGCAGTAAGCTATCTTGTTATAACTTTATCAATAATTACATTTATAGCAACAGTTAGCTATTTTGCAAGTAAAAAAATATTAAGAGAAAATATAAAATTTTAGGGGAAAGGAGGAGAAAGAATGATTAATTTAAAAAAGAAAATAGGATTTATTGCTATAATTGCATTCATAATTACATTTTTTGCAACAACTGTTAATGCCGGTTTAAAAGAGGAACGTGAAGCTTTTTGGCAAAAAGAATATAAAGCAATAGGAACAAAGATAGGAGTTATAGGCTCAAGACCTTTTAACTTACACGAGTTTGAAACATATTGTGTACACCACCATTCTGGAAGTAATGGTGGAGATTATACAGTACATTATTACATCGAGATTGATGGAGATGTTGCCAAACGTTATGATCAAACAGGTAAAGTAACACATGAATGGAAAGACAAAGTTAAAAATGGTGCTCTTGCTTATATTTTAGAAGAAGAAGGATGGAGAAAAAGTTCTAGATTTGAAGATAGCGATCCTGAAATAGATAAAAATGCAGGTTTGGAATCTGAAAGAACAATGAGAAACCAAGCTATTTGGTATTATATGCCTACTTGGATGGGTAAAGATGCAACAGCTAATGGAGCAATTGGTAAATTAGATATTGATCCTTACTGGAAGCCTAATAAAACTTATGATTCTGAAATAAAAAGCAAAAAATGGTATAAAGAAATGCTACAATTTGTTGAAAGAGCAGAAAATTATGCTGGAACTATGAGTAGCCCAACTGTAACTGCTTCAAGTAAAACAGTGAACAATGTGCAAGAAGAAAAAAGCATAGTAGGACCATTTAAATTTAATTACACAGGAGATAGCTTAAGTGTAGAAGTATATAATACAAATGATAAAAAACTAAGTAATGTAGAATTTTTCGAAGATAGAAAATGCACTAAAAAAATAGAAAATGTTAAATCTGGAAAAGAATTTTACATTAAAGTTAACTCTAATAGCCTAATAAAAAATGTAAAAGTAAAAGCAAAAGGTACTACAATAAAAGCTAAATTGTGGTTTTTAGCATATGATAGTGACTTCAAGAAAAACTCTGGACAAGAGCTTATGATTGTTAAATCTAGTAAAGATATAGCAGAGTCAGATGAACTTGTAGTAAATGTTGAATATAACACAGGAGACTTAAAAATTGTAAAAGTTGATAAAGAAACAGGAGAAAAACTTCCTGGAGTTCAATTTAAAATTCACTGTGAAAAAGGATGGATTCAAGAAAAAACAGATAAAGATGGTAATTATACATATTTATCTGACAAAAAAGAGGGATTTAAAACTGCAAAAGTATTTACAACAGACAAAAATGGTGAAGTGTTAGTTCAAAATTTATTAGCATTAACAAAAGGTTATAAATTATACGAAGTTGGAGCACTTAAGGAAAAAGGATATTTCTTAGAAGACCAAACAGATAGTCAAAAAGGCTATAAATACTATAAATCAAAAGACTATGTAGCTATTGATGAAGCAGTATTTATAAAACCATATCAAACTACTCCAGTAGAAATTAAAATTACGAATAAATCATATGAAACAGGAAGCTTAAAAATTGTAAAACAAGATAAAACAACTGGAGAAAAGCTTAGAGGAGCAGTATTTAAAATTTATGCTGTAGAAAAAGGATGGTTACAAGAAAAAACAGATCCAGAAACAGGAAAATATGTATTTGTATGGGACAAAAATGGAGGATTTGATACAGCTAAAGAAATTCAAATAGCAGCAAGTGGTGAAGCAGTAATTAATAATCTACCAATTTTAGAAAAAGGTTATAGAATATATGAAACTAAAGCACCAGATGGAAATTATCACTTAGAAGAACAAGATGATAGCCAAAAAGGCTACAAATACCATAAATCAAAAGATTATGTAGCTATTGATGAAGTAATACACCTTAAAGAAGGAACCACAACTCCGATTGAAATTACAGTAACAAATATGGAAAGACCAACAGGAGACTTAAAAATAGTAAAACAAGATGAAGCAACTAAGAAAAAACTTGCAGGTGCTAAATTTAAAGTTTATGCAATAGGAAAAGGATGGCTTCAAAAAGATGATGAACGTACAACTGCAACCGGAAAAGTTATATTATCTAACAAAGTAACATTTAAACTAGATAATTCTGGTGGTTATGAAACTGCTTTTGAATTCATAACAGATGATAATGGTGAAATGTTAATTGAAAACTTACCAGTTTTAGAAAAAGGTTATAATATATATGAAACCAAACCACCAAAAGATTATGAACTAAGTGAACAAGCAAATACCGAAAAAGGTTATGAATATAATGCTAAGAGAGATTGGTTAAAGATAAATGAAGTTATAAAGATTAATGAAAAGGAAACATCACCAGTTGAGCTTGTTATAACAAATTCAGATAATAGGGTAGACAATTTAGAAGGTATGGTTTGGGGAGAAAAACCTGATGGTAAAGAAAATCCAGCAGACAGTATTTATACAGAAAACTCAACAGACTATTTAATAAAAGAAGGAATTAAAGTTTACTTAAAATCTATTTCAGATAATAAAGATTTAATAACAAATGATGATATTGCGGAAGATGAAAATGGACACTATGTAACAACAGATGAAAATGGACATTATAAATTTGAAAACTTAAATTTAAAATATACTGATCTTGAAAATGCATATGTAGAATTTAAATATGACAATGACACATATATATTAGTAGAGCCACTAGTAGGAACAGATGCAAGTGTTAACTCAAAAGCTAAAGAAAAGATTTTAACTAAAGAAAAACTAAATGATGAGGAAATTAGTAAAAAGCAAAATACAAAAGCATACCCTGGAGTAGCTTCAACTGAACTTACAAAAGGTACTTTAACAAAATATTATGATAAATCTACACATACAGTATCAAATATTAATTTAGGTTTAAAAGAAAAATTAGATGGTGAACATAGTATATATGAGAATTTAGCATATGTAAAAATTGTTATGAATAATTATACATATACTTATAAAGCAGGAGACTCTAAAATAACTGAAAATGATAACATAACTGATGAAACTATAAGAAAAGTGTTAACTGCGGCACCAACAATAAATGTTCAAAATTTATCTAAGACATTTGGTGCAAAAATTTACCCATCTGATGTTGCATATAATGTAGAAAATAATTCTTCAGATTTAAAAGTATATGTTGTATATAGTATAGATGTAACAAATACAAACACACATAACTATGATAATCAATTTGTTGAGCAAAAACTATATTTAAATACTTTAACAAGTAAATTTGACTTGAACAAATATGAATTAAGCAAAGATACAGATAATACTGATGATAAAAATATTTCAAAGGACTTTGCATTATGGCAAGAAGATAAAGATAGCGGAATTGCAAGATATGATGTAAATAATAATTTAAGTCCATATAAAGAAGGAATAGGAAAAAATGAAATTAAAACATCTTACATTCAATATAGAATGAAAGAAGATATGGTAAGAACCATTTTAACTAAAAAATTAACAGAAGAAGATTTAGCAACAGCACCAACTGTTACAGAGTCAAATGGATACCATGAATATTTAAGAACAGACTATGTATGGAATGATAACAATATAACAGCATTTGATGGAGTAAAAGGTACAAATTATCCTGCAAAAAATGCTGCAAACAAAAAATACTATGTACATAGAACTAAAAATGAAGCTTCATCTTCAGCTAATGTATTCGTAAGATTTAGCTTAAGTGATATAGAAAGAACAATTAAAGGTAAGGTTTATGAAGATACTGCAACACAAGAAAGCTTAAGCGCAAATGAATATTTAGGTAATGGTATTATAGATGATGCAGAGAAAAACAGAGCAAAAGGTGTTAAGGTTGAATTATTAGATGTTGATGGTGCTAATAAAGGAAATCCTACAAATCTATATAGACTAGAGGCAGAAAAAGATGAAAATGATAATTACAAGTATAAAATTAAAAATGGTGTAGTTGCAATTGAGTATCAAGAGAATAATAAATTACCAAAGGCAGAAACAGTAACATCTGATGACGGAACATATGAATTTAGAGGTGTTGTACCTGGATATTATATGATAAGATTTACATATTCAGACGGAACACAAAAAATGATGGATGCCAGTGGAGTTGCAAAAGACATAACATCTAAAGATTATAGTTCAACTATAATTAATACACAAGATAATAATAGTATTATGAAAAATGCTATTGAAGAAAAAGCAGAGAAAATAGATGAAGCAAAACAAACAC
This sequence comes from uncultured Clostridia bacterium, assembly GCA_947168035.1. GTDB lineage: Bacteria > Bacillota > Clostridia > TANB77 > CAG-508 > CAG-269. The sequence continues at coordinate 33,389 of CAMVKF010000003.1, forward strand.
TTGCTAGAGACTATTCAAATGAAAATGCTAAAAAATTGGTTGAATGGTATAAATACCTAGGAGATAAACAATATTCAACTGCTGTAGATTATTTGATGGGAGAAACAAAGAATAAAGATTTTGCAGGAGCTTCAATAGGAAGAATAAATAATAATACAATTTACGAAAAAAACGGAAGAAATTACTATAAAAATAGTGATGGAAGTGAAGTAGAAGTTACAGGAAACGAAATAATGGTAGCATTAACACCAGTATTAGGTATTTCTCTAGAAAATGAAATTGGAAATACAACACCAATTGAAGATTCTAACAGGTATAGTAGAGAAATATATGATAAATTCAACTTTGGATTAATTAAAGAAAAGCCTACAACAACTAACTTAGAGAAGAAGATAACAAATGTTGAATTTACAAACCAAGTTGGAACAACTCTAGTTTCAGAAAATCCTACAGCTTTAACATCACAATATATATCTTCATTAGAAACTGTTACAGGTGGAAGCAAATATGCTAAACTTGAGATAGATCCAGAAAATATTTATGGTTCTAGTGTTAAACTAACATATGAAATTACAATATCAAATGATTCTAGGAAGGATTATATTGAAAGTGCAACAAGTGATAAGTATGGAGATTACTTTAAGTATGGAACAAAAACTCAAGGAGTAACAGAGGCTAAGAAAGTAACAGTAATAGAGGTTGAAGATGATTTAGATGAAAAATTCTCTAAAGATTCTCTTCCAAAGACAGTAAAACAAACAAAATTAAGTTCAAAAGAAATTGAACTTACCCCTGTAAAGACAACAACCCAAGAAAATGGAACACAAATAGAAAAAACATATATTTCAATGACAGGTTGGGAAAGTCTTGAAGCAGGAGAAAAAACATCTGCAAGTTATACTGTAACATCACTATTAGCACAAGGTAATGACTCAAGTTTTGGTAATAGTGCTCAAATTACAAAAATATCTTTGGACAAATTAACAACATTAAGAAGTGATTTTGAATGGAGTGCAGATAAAACTACATTTGCAATAACTCCATCAACAGGAGCTAATAGAAGTTATACCGAATTAATAGTTGGAATAGTTGCTTTAATAATTGCAGGATGCGGATTTATACTAATTAAGAAAAAAGTACTATAAAAGTACAATAATATAAAAAAAGAACCAATTTTGTAAATTGGTTCTTTTTTCTGCTTTATTTGCAAAAGTACTTGAATAAAATCGTTTTATAGTGTATTATTATAACTGAAAGGAACGTGATAATAAATGAAGAAAACCGTATTAGTATTATTGTTTATATTAGGTTTAGTAATTGGTATAATTTCGGGAATAAAAGTAAAGCAAAAAAGGTATGATTATGAAATTAGTGAAATTAATGAATATAATTATTTTATTTATATGGAAAATGAATCATTTGGTGTTATTAACAAAAAAGGAGACGTAATTATAGAAGCAAAATATGAAAACATAGTTATACCAAATATAGAAAAAGATGTATTTATTTGTTACAATGAAGAAAAAAGTGAAGTATTAAATTCAAATAAAGAAAAATTGTTTTCGAATTATGAAGAAGTAGATCCTATAAAACTAAAAAATGTTACAGATGCCTTTTCATACGAGAAGAGTATTTTAAAATATAAAAAAGATGGTTTATATGGATTAATGGACTTTAACGGGAAAGCTATAACAAAAAACATATATGATTCCATCGAAAATTTAGCACCAACAGAAGGAAAATTTTTAGTATCAAAAGACAATAAAAAAGGTGTAATCGATTTAAAAGGAAATAAACTTGTAAATATAGAATTTGATAATGTTATTTCAGATGAATACTATACAAAAGAAAATGAATATAAAAAATCAGGGTTTATTGTTTGCAATAAGGAAAAAGACGGATTTAAATTTGGATATATAGATTATAAAGGAAAAACATATTTAACTACAAAATATAATGAAATAGAAAGAATACAAGATGAAAATAATAAAACATATTTAATAATATCTAATAATGGAAAATATGGACTTTATAATAAATCTAAAAAGATAATTTCTCCAGAATTTCAATCTATAGTATATGATGATAATTTAAATGTTTTAGTAGTACAGAAAAATAAAAAATTTGGAGTATATTCTTTAGATGGGAAAAAAATAATTGAAGAAGACAAAGATGAAGTTTCGTCTAGAGGAATATATTTATATGTAAAAAAAGCAAATGAAAATAAAGTATATGATAAGCAGGGCAAAGAAGTTGATATAAATTATAATAGAACTATATACGAAACTAAAAATGAAGAATATAGAATTTCTACAATTTTAAATAACAATATTACATATTACGGAATAATAAACAAAAATGGAACAAATCTAGTTGAAGAAAAATATAGATATATAGAGTATTTATATAATAACTTTTTTATAGCAACAAATGATGAAGGTCTTCTAGGTGTTATAAATAGTGATGGAAAAGTTATATTAGATTTTAAATATAATTTACTTCAAAAAATAAAAGGTATGCAAATTGTACAAGCAGGTATGCAAGATAATGTTAAAACAGAATTTTATTCTAATGAAATGAAAAAAGTTTTAGAAATTGAAAAACCTAGTATTGAAATAAAAAAAGATTATGTAATAATTTCAAATGAGACTGGAAAAAAATACCTAAATTCACAAGGGAATGAAATACAAGACACACAAAACTTAGAAAACAAAATCTTTCCTGAGGTAATTGGTGGGTACCAAAAAAAACAAACCACATTAGATTTTATATATTATACAAGAAGTTAAATATAAGAGGTAGGAAGTATAAAGAAAGATTTTTCATACTTTCTACCTCATATTTCATACTTAATACTTAATACATCCAACTTTACACCTCCAACACGCCATCTTTTCACACATTTAAAAAAAACACATATAATATCTTTGAAGGATGGTATTTGATTATGGATACATATTATTTTGATAATGGTGCTACTACAAAAGTAAAAGAAGAGGTTTTGAACGAGATGTTGCCTTTTTTAAAAGAAGAATATGGAAACCCATCAGCATTATATGGATTAGCAAGATATGCCAAAAAGGAAGTTGAAAATGCAAGGCAAAAAGTGGCAGATTTAATAGGAGCAAAAAAACAGGAAATTTATTTTACAAGCTCAGGGTCAGAAGCGGATAATACTGCATTAAAGGGAATTGCATATTTAAATAAAAATAAAGGGAATCATATAATTACAAGTAAAATAGAACACCCTGCAATACTTGAATCTTGTGCTTTTTTAGAAAAGATAGGATTTAATATAACATATTTAAATGTTGATTCAAATGGTTTTATTAGCTTAAATGAACTAGAAAAAGCAATAAATGAAAAAACAATTTTGATTAGTATAATGTTTGCTAATAATGAAATAGGAACAATTCAGCCAATAGAAGATATTGCAAAAATTGCACATAAAAATAATATAATTTTTCACACAGATGCAGTTCAAGCTTGTCGGAAATATAAAAATTAATGTAAAGCAAATGGGAATAGATATGTTATCACTATCAGGACATAAAATTTATGCTCCAAAGGGAGTAGGAGCATTATATGTAAGAGAGGGTATAGAATTTGAAAAGTTTTTAAATGGTGGACATCAAGAAAAAAATAAACGTGCAGGCACAGAAAATGTAGCAGGAATTGTAGGGTTAGGAAAAGCTTCTGAACTTGCAAAACAAAATTTAGAAGAGCATATGAAAAAACTAAGAAATCTTAGAGATTATTATAATAATGAAATTATGCAAAGAATTCCAAATACAAAAATAAATGGTGCAGTTAATGCCAGACTTCCAGGAAATAGCAATATTTCATTTTTAGGTATAAAGGCAAGTGATTTGCTTTTAGAACTAGATAATTTAGGAATTTGCGCATCAAGTGGGTCAGCATGTAGTTCCAAAAATTCTAAGCCATCACATGTATTACAAGCAATAGGACTAGATGAGAACCAAATAAAAGGAGCATTAAGAGTAACATTTGGAGATTTTAATACAAAGGAAGAAGTAGATTATCTAATTAATAATTTAGAAAATACAATAAATGTAATATTAAAGAAGTAGCCAACATTTGACTACTTCTTAGTATTATGTATTCTCGGTTGTTCCATCATAAGGAATAAATTTCTTAACAACATTTTCTTTTATTGTACCTGCTGCTTTAAAGGTAATAAAAGAATTATTAATTTTATTATCTACAATTTCTTCTATTTCATCTGTATTTGAACTTTCGGCTAAAACTAACTCACTTACTAATATTTGTTTAGCATTGTTTAGCATTTTCTTTTCTCCAGTAGATAATCCTTTTTCTTTTTGCTTAAAACTTAAATTTCTTACAACATCTGCAATTTCATATATATCGCCACTTTTTAATTTATCCATATTATCTCTATATCTTTTATTCCAATTTTTGTTCATTTCAGTTTCATCTTGTTCTAAAACTTTAAATACTTTATCAGCTGAATTTTTATCTATAATTGATCTTACACCTACTTGTTCTGCCTTAGCAATTGGCACCATTACCTTAACTTCACCTGGCATTCTTAGTATGTAGTAAGATTGTTTTTTACCTAAAATATCTTTTTCTTCTATTGAATCAATTGTCCCAGCTCCATGCATTGGGTATACTATTTGATCTCCTATATTAAACATGTAAAATACGCTCCTTTCTAGTTTTTATGTTAATAAAACATAATTCTTACGTCATCAACAATAATATTATACCATAAATTCACAAAAAAGTCAAAAGTTTCTTGCAAAAATATTTTGTTAATTTTTTATGTAACGTTACAAAAAAATATAAAAAAATTACATAAAACTATTGACAAACTGTTAAAAATATAGTAATATATTTATGTTCTGCTCATATGCAGATAGGTGACGGGCTATTAGCTCAGGTGGTAGAGCACTTGACTTTTAATCAAGTTGTCCCGCGTT
>CAMVKF010000004.1 GCA_947168035.1 uncultured Clostridia bacterium
TTTCTAAAATTACTCCAATCACATTCGAAACTTTTCAAATTATTAATATTTCAATCTTTTTTGCATAAAAATTCTTAAATACTTAGTAGCGATTTTGCACGCATTACGTCTTCTTCATTTGCTTCTCTAACACCTTCAAGTTCGTAGTTTAGTCCTAAATTAGTCCATTTGTATTTTCCCATTGTGTGATATGGCAAAATTTCTACTTTGTCTACTGTTTTTAAACTATTTATAAAATCTTTTAATTTTAATAAATCTTCGGTTTCATCTGTAATGCCTGGAATTAAAACCTGCCTAATCCACATATGTTTTCCATTATCACTTAAATACCTTGCAAATTCTAGTTCTTTAGTATTTGTTACTCCAACTAAATTTTTACATTTTACAGGATCAATATGTTTTATATCTAATAAAAATAAATCTGTTAAATCTATTAATTCTTTAATTTCATCTGTTAAATTTACCATTCCTGAAGTATCAATACAAGTATGAATATTATGCTCCTTTAATCTTTTAAAAAGCTGAATTAAAAAATCGTATTGTAAAAGAGGTTCTCCACCAGTACAGGTTATTCCCCCATTTTTTATATAATTTTTGTATCTTACAATTTTATTATATATATCATCAATTGTTTGGTATTTTCCAGACCTTAAATCCCAAGTATCTCTATTTTGGCAATACTTGCATTTTAAGGCACATCCTTGTAAAAATAAAACAAAGCGAATTCCGTGGACCATCTAGAGTACCAAAAGATTCAACAGAATGGACTTTAGCATAATTTTTTGTATCTTTTTTTTGTATTTCCATTTTCTATTCCTTCTAAAACAAGTTTTTACTGTTACTATTCGCAGCCTTTTAAATTATGCTAGTCCTGCCTAACATGATTAATATATAAATATTTTTCGAAAAATCTCGGCTCAATTGCTCCAATCACATTCGATTTTTCTTAAAATATTTATATATTAATCACTGGCGCGGACTTCAAGTAATTACTAGCTGCGGATAGTAATTATTTGTTTTCTTTCTCTTAAGAAAGAGAAAGAAACGAGTATTGCAAGGCAAATTTTTCATTTAAAACCGGAATGTACGCTGTGTACCTGAGGATTTTAAATGAAAAATTTAACACAGCAAGACGACATTTATTTCTTTATTTTCTTAATTTATGCACTAAATTCGAAAAATATTTGTTATTTGACAAGGCAAAACCAAAGGAAAAGGCAAAGGAGCATACATAAAGTATGTGACTGCGTTTTCCTTTGGTTTTAACACAGTCAAATGCAAATATTTTTTGAATTTAGATTTTTTCGTGAATTGTACGATGTATAACATCCAACTGCTGTTCACGTGTAAGTTGAGTAAATTTAACTGCATATCCTGAAACTCTTATTGTAAGTTGAGGATATTTTTCCGGGTGATTCATTGCATCTTCTAAAAGTTTTCTATCAAATACATTAACATTTATGTGGTGACCAGTTTGAGCAAAATATCCATCTAGCATATTTACTAAATTTGTAACTCTTGCCTCATCTGTTTTTCCAAGTGTAGATGGTGTAACTGAAAATGTGTAAGAAATACCATCTTCCGCAGATTCGAATGGAAGTTTTGCAACTGAATTCATAACAGCTAATGCTCCATTTGTATCACGACCGTGAAGTGGGTTTGCTCCAGGTCCAAAAGGTGCTCCCGCTTCTCTTCCATCTGGAGTATTTCCTGTTGCTTTACCATAAACAACATTTGAGGTTATTGTTAAAATAGATAATGTATGTGTTGCATTTTTGTAAGTTGGATGTTTACGAAGTTTTTTAATAAAGCGCTTAACAATATCTACTGCAATTGAATCTACAGTTTCATCATCATTTCCATATTTTGGGTAATCTCCTTCAACTTCGTAATCTACAGCTATTCCGTTTTCATCACGAATAACTTTAACTTTTGCATATTTTATTGCGGAAAGTGAATCTGCTGCAACTGAAAGCCCAGCAATTCCACATGCCATTGTTTGGTAAATATCTTTGTCATGTAATGCCATTTCTATAGCTTCATATGAATATTTATCATGCATATAGTGAATAGCATTTAATGCTTTTATATAAATTTTTGCAACATAATCCATCATTTGATCATATTTTTCCATAACTTCATCATAATCTAAATATTCTGATGTTATTGGTGCAAATTTAGGTGTAACTTGTTTTTTGGTCATTTCATCTACTCCACCATTTATTGCGTAAAGTAGAGTTTTTGCTAAGTTTGCTCTTGCTCCGAAAAATTGCATTTGCTTACCAATTCTCATAGGAGATACACAACATGCAATACCATAGTCATCACCTAAAGATATTCTCATTAAATCATCATTTTCATATTGTATAGCACATGTTTTTATAGAAAGACTTGTTGCATATTTTTTAAACTCTTCTGGTAATCTTGTAGACCATAAAACAGTCATATTTGGCTCTGGAGCTGGTCCTAAATTAACTAATGAATGTAGTAATCTAAAAGAGTTTTTAGTAACTAAAGTTCTACCATCAATTCCCATTCCACCAATACTTTCTGTTACCCAAACAGGGTCACCTGAGAATAGTTCATTATATTCAGGTGTACGCAAAAATCTAACTATTCTTAATTTCATAACAAAATGATCCATTAGCTCTTGTGCTTTTTCCTCTGTAAGTGTTCCATTTTTTAAATCTCTTTCAATATAAATATCTAAGAAAGTTGATGTTCTTCCTAAGCTCATTGCTGCACCATTTTGTTCTTTTATTGCTGCTAAATATCCAAAATATAGCCATTGTATAGCTTCTTTAGCAGATTTTGCAGGCTTTGATATGTCAAAACCATATTTTTGAGCCATTACTTTAAGTTCATTTAAAGCTTTTATTTGTTCTGCAGTTTCTTCACGATGTCTAATAATTTCTTCTGTAAATGCATCTACATCTAAAGCATCTAATTCTTCTTTTTTCTCTTGTATTAAATAATCAACACCATAAAGTGCTATTCTTCTATAATCTCCAATTATTCTTCCTCTACCATAACCATCTGGTAAACCTGTAATTAGCTTATTAGAACGAGCTTTTCTAACATCTTGTGTATATACGTCAAAAACCCCATCATTATGTGTTTTTCTTATTGTATTAAATATTTTATCTACTTCTGGGTCAAGCTTTCTTCCGTAGCTTTCACAAGATTTTTCTACTATTTTTATTCCACCAAATGGCATTATTGCTCTTTTAAGTGGACTATCTGTTTGAATACCTACTATTTCTTCTAAATCTTTATCTATATAACCTGCATCATGGCTAGATATTGTTGATATTGTTTTTGTATCAATATCAAGAACTCCACCTTCTGATTCTTTTTCTTTTTTATAAAGTTCTAAAACTTCATCCCATAATTTTTTTGTTTTAGCTGTTGCATCTGTTAAAAAACTACCATCTCCCTCATATGGGGTATAGTTTCTTTGAATAAAATCTCTTACATCAATTTCAAATTGCCAATTACCAATTTCAAAACCTTTCCATTCTTCAAAATTCATAAAAAATCCTTCCCTTTCTCTTTTTATTATATATAAAATCACAAAAAATATTATTTTTTAATAAAATTTTACATTGTAATTATAACACAATAGCTAATTTTATCTGTTGCATTTGCAACTAATATATGTGTTTATTGGCTCTTAGTGATGGTTAAATAAATAATTAACATTTCAATCCTTTGAGAAGATAATTATGTTGCAAAAAATATAAATTATGATAAAATATATGAGTGTAGAAAGGAGAAATAAAATGCTTAATGAATTTTCAAGAACAGAATTATTAATAAAAAAAGATGGAATAGAAAAATTGCACAATGCAAAAATTGCTATATTTGGAATTGGTGGAGTTGGTTCATATGTAGTAGAGGGTTTAGCAAGAGCAGGTATTGGACATTTTATTCTTATAGATGCTGATAAAGTTAGTATAACAAATATAAATAGACAAATAATTGCAACTAATAAAACTATTGGAAAATTTAAGGTAGATGTTGCAAAAGAAAGAATATTAGATATAAATCCTAATGCAAATGTAACAACTTTTCAAGAATTCTATATGCCAGATTCTAAAACAAATATTATAACTAAAGATTTAGATTATGTTATAGATTGCGTTGATACCATAGCTGCAAAAATTGCAATTATTAAGCAATGTAAAAATCTACAAATTCCTGTTATGTCTGCAATGGGAACAGCAAACAAAATGGATCCTTCAAAATTTGAAATAACAGATATATATAAAACAAGCATATGTCCACTTGCAAAAATTATTAGAAAAGAATTACGCAAAAAAAATATAGATAACTTAAAAGTAATCTATTCTAAAGAAGAACCTATAAAAATAAATCAATCAGATAAAGATAATTTTGAAGAAGATTGTATAAATCCAAACCATATACTTGGAAGCATATCCTTTGTACCTTCTGTTGCAGGACTTATGATATCTGGAGAAGTTGTTAAAGATATACTTGATTAGATTTTAAATTTTAGAAGTTAGAAGTACGGTGTAAGATGTAAGAGATATTAAGCTTACAGTTCTAGGTTCCTGCTTCATACCTCTTACTTCATACCTCATACTTCTATTTTATAAAAAACTTTCTTCCTTGATATTTATCTATAAATTGTTTTATACTACCATTTACTAATCTACTAAATGATATTCCTGTTTCTTCTTTTAATTTTATTAATCTATCATAAAACTCTTTTCTAAATAAAATTGAACGATATATAGATTCTGTTTTATACGGCTTTTTGTAATATTTTACTTTTGTTTCATCCATTAACAATGTTTCTATGCAAATATTAGTTAATTTACTAACTGATGCATCATACACATTTTCACATAAATATTGCATTTTTTCATAAAGATCTTGATCTAAATGTAAACTCCTTACCTCAATATTATCTTTTTTATAAAGTCTTTCTATTGGCTCCATATTGTACCTCCTATTATACATTAATATATATAAAATTATATAAAATTTCATATACGAATTATACTAGAGTTTTTAGTATAATATTGTATAGTAGATGGTTTATTTTTAAATAATTTCAAAAAAACAAGAAAAATTCCTCATTAAACTTTAAAATAATGAGGAATACATATTTTTTATATTAATTTAAACATTAATTTGTTGTTTCTGTTGTTTCTTGAGTTTTGGTTGCATCTTCTTGATTTGTTTCAACAGTACCTTCACTTGCAGAATTATTCTCTTCTTGATTTCCGAGAGGTTTCAGTATTTTCTATTGTTTCTTCTATTTGAGTTTGCTCTTGAGATGAATCATTAGTTGTGTCTTCTTTATCACCTTTATTCATCCATACAATTCCAATAATTAGTATTACCAATATAACTACCATTGCAAGTATTTTAAGTAATTCAAGTTTTGTTTCTTTATCCATTTTGTTCCATTCCTTTCTATACTATAAATCCTACTGCATCATATACTTCTTTTAATTTTTTCTCTGCTGTTTTTTGTGCAGTTTCTGCACCTTTTTTGCAAATACTTTTTAGATATTCATCATTTTCTGATGATGATAATTCATAATATTTTTTCTGAATAGGATCTAATACATCTGATACCGCACAAGCAACTATTTGTTTGAACTTTCCATAACCTAAATCTTTGCATTCTTCCTCTATTTGTTTATATGTTTTTTCGGAAATCGCTGAATATATATTCATTAGATTTTTTATGCCTGGTTTCTCATCTGAATATTTTATTATGTTTTCAGAGTCAGTAACTGCTTTTTTTATTTTTCTTAAAACAGTTTCTCTGTCATCTAGTAAAAAGATAGTAGCTTCTTTATTTTCATCTGATTTAGACATCTTTTTAGTTGGTTCTTGTAAACTCATAATTCTTGCTGTATTTTCTGTAATAAATGCTTCTGGCAATTTAAATATTTCTTTATTATATGTAGAATTAAATCTTTGTGCTATGTCTCTAGCTATTTCTAAATGTTGCCTTTGATCTTCCCCAACTGGCACATAATCTGCATCATACAAAAGAATATCTGCAGCCATTAAAACTGGATAATCAAATAATCCAACCTTAATATTGGCTTGTTTTTTAGACTTGTCTTTAAATTGAGTCATTCTACTTAACTCACCCATATATGTTGAACAATTTAAAATCCATCCAAGCTCAGCATGTTCATGTACATGTGATTGCATAAAGATTGTATTTTTCTCTGGATCTAATCCACAAGCAATATATTGCATTATTGCGCTTTTTATATTTTTTCTTAATTCTATCGGATTTTGGTCTACTGTAATTGAATGTAAATCTGCAACGAAAAATTTGCAGTCATAATCATTTTGAATTTTTATCCAATTACGTAATGCACCTAAGTAATTACCTAATGTAAGAATTCCAGATGGCTGAATGCCACTTAATATTTGTTTTTTCATATATTTACTCTTTTCTTATAGTCGATTTTAATTTTGGAGGCGAGTGTGGGAGTCGGACCCACCATCAGAGTTTTGCAGACTCGTGCCTTACCGCTTGGCTAACTCGCCGTATATTATAATATTATGCTCATTAATATAAAATGATTACTAATTTATAAAAAAAATGAGCATCGTCAAAATGGTTTTAATTGTTTATAAAAAAAGCAATTGACCATACAGCCAAATGCAATATTGGAGCAGGTAGTGGGAATCGAACCCGCAAATCTTCCTTGGCAAGGAAGTATTTTACCATTAAATTATACCTGCATTTAAATTAATCACTTAGCTTTAAACTGCCTACTTTTTATATTTCTAATTTCAATTTGATATTTATATTACCAAAAAAAATACAAAAAGTCAATACATAAAGCACAAAAAAAGATTTTCATTGCGAAAATACAATGAAAATCTTTTTTTAAAAATTTATTTTTTCTTATTAACAGCATCTTTAAGTGCTTTACCAGCTTTGAATACTGGAGCTTTTGATGCAGGTATTTTAATTTCTTGTCTAGTTTGTGGATTTCTACCTTTTCTTGCAGCTCTTTTTCTTGTTTCGAAAGATCCAAATCCTACTAATTGGATTTTATCTCCTTTAACTAATGCTTCTGTTACTACCTCAACAAATGCATTAAGTGATGCTTCTGCAACTTTTTTTGTTTCTCCTGTTTTTGCAGCTAATGCTGATACTAAATCAGATTTGTTCATTATAATTACCTCCTAAAATAATATGTAGTTACCTTAAAATGCACTTATGTTGCACCTTTATAACTTACTTTACTTAATTTATTCGCCAATGTTCGATAAAATCCCTCTTTTAAAAGGAATTTTTTTATAAAATTTAGGTTTTATATTCATTTTTTTATTTAAAAACACATAACTTACAGAAAAAGCAACTAGGTTACACATAATATTTCCAATTATTGCTCCAAATATTCCAAAATCCTTATTTGGAATTAAAACAATATTACAAATAAGTTTAATTACCATACCAATACCAAAACTAATTGAGGGCACTTTTACTTCTCCTATAGCTTGAAGAATAGCATTTGTCGTTTGTGCTAAAATCATAAATATTATAGATAAACTGTTTATTTTCAGGTATATTGCACCATTTATTGCATTTGGAAAAAGCAGTTTTAATATTTGCTCTGAAAAAAAGAAAAAGAACAGAGTTATTGGTACAGCAATAAAAAAACTAATCCTTAAAAAAATTTTTGCTTTTTTACTTGCTAAATTTAAGTCTTTTGTTGCAATATTTTTTGCAATACTTGGAACTAAAACAGTTACAAATGCAATATTAACCGAAAACGCTAACGCACACAAACTATCTACTTTTCCACTTAAAATACCATATTGTACTTTTGCTTCGTTTTCTCCTACGCTATTTTTTAATAATCTTACTATTGTAAATGAATCTATATTTTTATTAAAAGAAGAAATCAAACTACTTGCCGAAATAGGAAGTGCTACTTTTAAAATTTGCTTTATTGTTTCTCTAATTCTAGTAGGTATATAATTTACTGTATGTTCTATTTCAAATTTAATTTCCTTTTTTTGTAGTTTATAGTAAAAATATATGTATACAAAACTAAATATAGTTGCAACAGTTGTTGCTAAATTTGCTACAGCTGCCATTAATTTTACATTTTTTCTTCCTATAAATACTATAAATTCTACTAATATTATAGTAAAAATTGTTTTTAAAATTTGCTCTACTGTTTGAGATTTTGCTGTAACTGTAAAAATTTGCCTTCCATTAAAATACCCTCTTATTACAGCAGTTATTGATACAAAAAATATTGATGGGGAAAGAGCAACTAATGAATACTCCGCTTCTGGCATAAACATCAAAGCTGAAGAAATCTTTTTTGCACCTAAAAAAAGTATTAAAGAGCCTAATAACCCTAAAACACCAAATGTAAAAAAAGCTATCTTAAAAATCTTATGTGCTCCTTTATTATCCCCTATAGCTAATCTTTCTGATACTAGCTTTGAAATTGCATTTGGTACACCTGTAGAAGAAAATGTTAGTAGTAATGCATATATTTGAAAACCACTACTATAAATAGCATTTCCTAAATCCCCAAAACCTTCTTTATTTGTTAAATATAGTTTATATGCAAGCCCTATTACCTTTATAAATGCTTGAGATATTAATAAAGAAATTACACTTTTAAAAAAACTCTCTTTTTTATTTTTCATAAAAACTCTCTAAACCCCTTGACAAATTTGCTTTTTTGTAATAAAATTATTCAGTATTATTAGTAAATATGTATCAAATTTAAAACTTCTCCCCGGTGGTTTTTAAGTTTGAGCATTAAAAATCAAAAAAATATAGGAGGGTATTTTTACCATGAATAACACAACATATAGTATTAAAAAAAGTGAAATAGAAAGAAAATGGTATGTTATTGATGCAGCTAATCGTCCTTTAGGAAGAGTTGCAACAGAAGCTGCAAGACTTCTTGCTGGAAAACATAAACCAATTTACACAAGAAATATAGATACTGGTGATCATGTAATTATTTTAAACTGCAAAGATGTTAAACTTACAGGAAATAAATTAAATAACAAAATATACAGACATCATTCTGGTTATATTGGTGGAATGAAAGAAATTTCTGCTAAAGATATGTTAGAAAAAAATCCTGAAAAAGCAATGATGCTTGCAATAAAAGGAATGTTACCACATACAAGATTAGGAGCTCAAATGTTAAAAAAATTAAGAGTATATGCTGGTAGCGAACATGAAAATCAAGCTCAAAAACCAGAAATTTGGAATTTTTAAATTTAAAGGGAGGAAACATATATGCCAAAAGCTAATAAAAACTATTATTATGGTACTGGTAGAAGAAAAAATGCTATCGCTAGAGTAAGACTAGTTGAAGGAAATGGAAAAATTATAGTAAATGGAAAAGAATTAGAAGAATATTTTGGATTAGAAACATTAAGAGTTATTGTTAAACAACCACTAACAGCTACAAATACAGTTGCTAAATATGATGTCATTTCAACTGTAAAAGGTGGAGGTTATACTGGTCAAGCAGGAGCTGTAAGACATGGTATAGCAAGAGCTCTAAATGAAGCAAATGCTGAATATAGACCAATTCTAAAATCAAGCGGATTCTTAACAAGAGATCCAAGAATGAAAGAAAGAAAAAAATACGGTCTTAAAAAAGCAAGAAAAGCACCTCAATTCTCAAAGAGATAAACTTGCTTTTATGCAAAATATATCAAACCTCGGAAGCATTAATACTTCCGAGGTTTCTATTTAGGTGCGACAGGCATATCACTTATTTTACCTATATTTTTTACATATCATTTATAATTTTTTGTACTTCTTCACTTGTTCTAATATTCCCTTGTTCCATATCTTTAATTCCTTGTAGTATTTCAAGCTTTTCATAAAATGAATAAATAATTTCCACATCTTCAATTTTATTAATAGCAAAGCATTTATTTCCTAAATCTTTTATAGATGCTCCACAATGATATAACTCTTTATTATCTATTATTATAAACCTATCATGAAATTTATTAGTTTTTACTACTTTTAATGTTGGATATTGTTTATTAAATTTTTGTATATCTATTTTTGATATATTACTTTTTTCTGAAGTAATAATAATTGTTTCAACATTACTATTCTTCTTTTTTAACATCTTTAAAATACTGTCATCTACATAATTATCTATTATTGTAATTTTCTTTTTTGCTTTTTTTATAATATCTATAATTAAACTATATGCATCATATATTTGTCCTTCAAAAAAAATTTTTTGCTTTATATTTTCTTCTTGTTTAAATAAATCAAATAATTTCTTGAAGTTGTTTTCATTTTCTAATTGTTTGCATTCTAATACTGATAATCTTTCAAAAACTTGTCCATTCTGAATTAAAAACTTTCTCATTGAAATAAATGCTTGAATTATTTTTATACTAGTATTTACAGCTATATCGCTTTTTAATATTCCTGCCAACATTGCAACTCCTTGCTCTGTAAAAGCATAAGGTAGATATTTTCTAGTAACATTTCCATTATTAACTTTTCTATTTAAGGTTTCAATTTGAAACCTTAAATTTTCAAATTCTTCCCTTGTCAACTTAAAGCAAAACTCTTCTGGGAATCGTTCTACATTTCTTTTTACTGCCAGGTTCAATGATTTAGTCTTATAATGATATAAATTAGCCACATCACAATCTAACATAACTTGTTTTCCTCTTACAGTATAAATAAGTTTTTTAATATTTTCTTCTTCATATTTTGAAATTTCTAAATTCTTAATAGTTTCATTTAATTCCATTCATATCGCATCCATTCTTTATAAAATGTGTTTATATTATAGAATATTTGTTTGTACTTGTCAATAGTAATACAAAAAAGATATTAAAAAAGCTCGAAGTTTTTGACACTTCGAGTTTTTTTATTGAAGGCTATTTACTAATTCAGAAATTTTTTCTACACTTCTCCATGTATCAGGGTTAACTTGTGTAGGTTGTATTTCAACATTAAACTTTTCTTCTAAACTATTAATTAATTCTATAAATGCTAAAGAATCTAAAATTTCATTTTCTAATAAATCTATGTTTTTATTTTCTCTTAATCCTTTAAAATCTGTTAATTCCTCAATTATTTCAATTATTATATCTTCCATTTAATACTCCTCCAATAACTTCTTTTCATCACATTTCCCATTATTATTTATTGGAAACTCTTTAACTATCTTTATTCTTGGGCACATATATTCTGGCATTTTTGTTTTCAAATCTTCACTTATTTCTTTTTCTGTTTTTATAATTTTTTCTTTTAGTATTAAAAATGCAATAATATTTAATACTTTATCTTCTTTACCTTTTTTAGCAATTACAACTGCCTTATCAATATAATTTAATTGTTGTAAATTTTGTTCAATATCAGAAAGCTCAATTCTATATCCTTTATATTTTATTTGTTTATCTTTTCTTGCTTTATAATAAAGCATCCCATTTCTTATAAATCCTAAATCTCCTGTCAAGTAGGCTTTTTTTCCGTTGTACTGAATAAATGAATTATTATTAACATTTCCTAAATACCCATCAGCAACACTTTCTCCTGTAATTAAAATTTCTCCAATTTGTTTTTCTTGCAATTGATTTAAATTTTCATCTACAATAAAAATTTGAACATCTTCTTTTGGAATACCTACAGGAATTTCATCATTATTTAATATATTATTATCTACTTCAATACTTGCTACAGCAAATGTACATTCTGTTGGTCCGTAACTATTTACTATTTTAATATTATCAAATCTTGAATATATTTTTTTTATAGTTGATTTTAGTAATTTTTCTCCACAAAATAGTATTATTTGTAAATTTGGCATTAATTCTTTTCCAAATGACTTATCTAGTAATAATAAATCTACAAATGATGGTGTAGCAACAAGCATATTAGCTTTACTTGATTTTAATTGTTCAAAAGTTTTGTTAAAGTCTAAATTTAAATTATTAATTACAAAGTGTTCGCTTTCACTTACGGCGCTTAAATATAAATCTGCAACAGATAAATCAAACGAAAAATTTGCTTGATTAAGTATAACTCCCTTTTTTATATTTATTTTTTCTTTTAACCAATATATACAAGAATTCAAATTATTATAGGTTACTTTTACACCTTTTGGAATTCCTGTACTACCTGATGTAAATATTATATAATAAATATCATTTGGCTCTAAATATATTTTATCTATTTCCCTAAATTCATCGGCATACATAACTTCGTAAATTTTTTCTTTTGATATATTTCCACCTATTATTAAATGAGGATTAATTTGTCCTACTATTTGTTCTATTCTTTCTTTAGGCATACTCTCGTCTATTGGAACATATGTTATTCCAGCAAAAGAACAAGCAAGAAATGTTGCTTTCATATATATTTCTTTATGTCCATATACAATAACAGGTTTATTTTCTTTATTCTCATTTAATAAAAAATGGTATATATTACATACAAATTTATATAACTCACTATATGTATAATTATTATTATCTATTGTATATGCTCTTTCTTTAGAAGTTTTTAATACTTTTAATATATCATCTAATATCATTTTACACCCTTATTTCTTCTTTTGGTATTAATTTATAATCATACATAACCTTTGAATGATTGTTTAATATCAATTCTTTTTTTATCTCTTGATTTGTTTCTTTATCAGTAATTATTCTATATACTTTACTATTTCTATAAAAAATGCTATCTTCATCTTTTGCATAGTGATTATCTTCTTCTATAATTTTATATTTTTCTTTTAAAGGAACTGTACTTCTTATTTCTCCATATAGAAATGTATCATCTAACCATACTCTTATTTGAATAGGGTACTTTGTTGTATTTTTAAACCTATAATCTAAGGCTTTATAACTAATTGAGGTTCCTGTTCCAAAAGGTACTCTCCTTTTAACATCTGGAAATAAAGCATCTGAATGATGGTGCAATTCAGTAACTGTAAGTGGAGTATGTAATACTAACCAATGAATCATATTGGCCATTTGGCATAAACCTCCGCCAACACCTTTTTTCATTTGACTATTACTAATAACAAGACCTTCCAAATAACCTTTTCTTTTAGTAGCATTTCCTACTAAATTCCAAAAAGAAAATTCTTCTCCAGGATTTACTATTAGTCCATCTATTTTTTTGCTTGCTATTTGAAGGTTTACAATTTTATTTTTCTGTAACCCGAATATCTACACCATGTAATTTTCTTAATAAAACTTTAGCATCACCTTTCCAAATATACTCAAAATTCTCTTTGTTCTTTTTCTTAGCAAATTTTTTACCATTCTTAAAATCTATAAAATCCTTCTTTTTGGCTTCTTTAAATAAAGAAATTTTATAAGCTAAAGGTCCATATTCACAAAATAATTTTCTTTTCTTACCCATTTAAATTTAATCCTTTACAAAATATTGACTTATTCGACAATTTGATTATAACACTTAAGCAAACAATTTGCAATATTTATAAATTGGCAATATTTACAATTTAATTTAGATAGAATATCTACAAAAAAAAGTTCATTAAAATAGGATTAATTTTTTAATAAGCTCGAAGTTTTTAATACTTCGAGCTTTTTCTAATCCCACTTTTCTAAAAGTGCATTTATTTCTTCAATTGTTTCATCTATAAAGTCAAATCTTTCACATTTTACATTTGTTTTTTCTAAAAATATATTTCTTGAATTGTAGATAGTTGTTAGTGTTTGAATATTATCTGGAATTACTCTAAATTTAAAGTTATATCTATCATTTAAATAATATGTTTTGTTTTCTAAGCAATAATGTTTACAATTGCTATAACACCTGTTGGACTTTCCAAGCATACAATAGCTCATTGTCATAAGTGGAATTTTCCCATATACAATTACTTCTGCATCTTTAGTAGGTAGTTTTTCATTTTGATTTAGTTCAGGTGAGATAGTTACACTGTTAATTCCTAGTTTTTTTACTTCTAAAACACTATAACTATTAAAAACATTAAAATTATAATTTGCAATTAAATCTTTGCCTTTAAATAAGTCTATTGAAGATAAATCGGCAATTACACCACCTGAAATATTGTATTTTTCTATAGCTCTATTTACCCTCTCTTTTATAGTGTTTAAATACCTATCTTTTATAACTACTGGCATATAAATATAAATTTTTGCCTTATTTTCTAGTGTTCTTAAAATATTTTCATATTCTTTATTTTCAAAATATTTTAATGGAATATATATTTTCTCTATGTTTTTTAGTTTTGAATAATCATAATTTAAATTCAAAGTATTTAATAAAGTTGCTTTTTCCTTAGGGCTGCAGGCATCTGGCAAATCTGGCGTATCTAGACTTGCATTTGATTTTCTTTTAAAACTATTTACAATTTTTTCCTCTACTTTTTTTACTATAACTCTTCTTATTTCATTTAAAATGTGTATAGGAATAAATAAATTATTATCTATGTTTAAATTAAGTTTTGAAAATTCAAAACATGTATCTTTTGTTTTATTAAATTGATTTATTATTTTTTCTTTTGTAATCGGTAGATTTTTGGCTTCATATGGAATAAAGTCATATTCAAAATTTTGGGAGTAATTTAATGCTTGTACAAAAATTTTTATTTTACAGTTAGCTTTTATTTCTAAAGCACAATTTATTTTATTTTTTATATTTTCTTTACTAAAACTCTCTATCGACTTTGCCCAAAGGTTTTTATCTGTAATTTTATATACCCTATCTCCAACTTTTATATTGCCTTTCATTCTGCCTAAAACAACCTTCATTTTTGGCGTGCCAAGCTTAATATTTATGTTATTTTCCATAAGTTCTGAAACAGTATATTTTGTATCTTCATTTTCAAAAGCAATGCCATCTCCAATTTCCACATTGTCTTCAAGTTCTAATGTAATTAGCCCTTTATTTGGGTTGTATTTTTTAATTTTTCCTAAAGTTATCCCCATATTGTTTGGTTTTTGTGGAAAAACCAAGTCCATATTTGGTTTGTTTTGTAAATGTCCTGACGAAAATTCTCCTCTATTAAAAACTTGCATTAATTCTTTTTTATCTATTTCTTCAACATTATACTCTTCAATTTCGTGGTTTATAAATTTATTTGCTAAATCAATATATTTTCTATAAATTTTAGTTACTGTTGCAACATAAATTGGAGATTTCATTCTTCCTTCAATTTTAAAAGACTTTACTCCTGCTAGAATAAGTTTTGGTAAATCTTCTAAACTACATAAATCTCTTGGACTTAATAAATAACCTCTATCTATTTGTTTATTCTCCTCAAGTAAGGTATATGGCAAACGGCAAGGTCCGAGCACACATACCTCTATTTCCTGAGCGTCCTCCAACCATACTTGAAAATAAACATTGTCCAGAATAAGAAATACAAAGAGCTCCATGTGCAAATACTTCTATCTCTACTTGAGTATTTTTACAAATATTTTCTATTTCTGAAATAGAACACTCTCTAGAAAGTACGACTCTTTTAAACCCAAGCTTCTCTAATTTTTTTACACCTTCTAAGTTTGTAGTTGTCATTTGGGTACTTGCATGTATTCCAATATCTGGAAAAGCTTTTATTAAATTACTTGCCAAACCTAAATCTTGTACAATAATTGCATCAATTCCAAATTCATATGCAGTTTTTGCAACCTCAAAGGCTTCACAAAATTCTTCATCTTTTATTAAAGTATTTAAAGTTAAATGTGTTTTTACACCTCTTAATTTTGCATAATTTATAGCTTGCTCTAATTCATCTTTTCCAAAGTTTTTTGCAAAAGCCCTTGCACTAAATAAATTGCTCCCAAAATATACGGCATCTGCACCATTTTGCACTGCAGCTTTTAAACAATCAAAATCACCAACAGGTGCAAGCAATTCTACCATAGTTTATTACTTTCCTTTCTTGATATATCTTTAATCTGTTATATCTGAATCTAATATTACATTATAATTGTATTTAGGGTATTTTTCTTTTATTTTTGAAATTACCTCATCTCTTATTTTCTCTTTATCCTGAGTTGCAAAGTCTATAATTAAATCAAAAAATACATTTGAATTTTTATTATCTACATAAAAGCCGTGAATTTCCAATATCTCTTTGTAATCTTTTACTACTGATTCTATATATTGCTTTATTTTCCCAACTTCACCTTCATTATTTGCAGCATATATTCCAATTGTTAATATTATTCCAAATTCATTAAATACCATATATTCAATCTCTCGTGTTAAAATATGAATTTCCTCTGCAGTCATATTACTTCTTACTTGAATATGAAGAGAGCCAACAATTTTTAATGGTCCGTAGTTATGTAAGTTTAAATCATAAACCCCTTGTACTTCTTCTATATTAGAAATTTTTTCTTTTATTTTTTTAGAAAGGTCACCATCTGCTCTTACCCCAAGTATTGAATCTAAAGCTTCTTTTAACATATCAAAAGCAGATTTTACTATAATTACTGAAATAATAAAACCTATAAAGCCTTCTATACTTATGTGTAAAAAATAGCTTATTAATGCTGCAACAAGTGTAGAAAAAGATAAAATTGAATCCATAAATGCATCTTGCCCTGAGGCTATTAAACTGCCGAGAATTTAATTCTTTTCCAACTTTTTTTACATGTTTTCCAAAAACAAATTTTACTATAACTGATACTGTAATTACTATAAATGAAATATATGTATAATTAGTATCTTGTGGATGTATTATTTTTTCTATTGATTCTTTTCCGGCTATCGCACCTGCCCAAAGAACTATTGCAGAAATAATAACAGATGTAAAGTATTCAATTCTTCCATGCCCATAAGGGTGTTTTTTATCTGGCAATTTATTTGAAAGTTTTGTTCCAATTATTGTAATAATTGAAGAAAGTGTATCTGTTGAGTTGTTTACTGCATCTAAAATAATAGCAATAGAGTTTGAAAGCATACCTATTATTGCCTTAAAAATTACCAAAATAACATTAACTACAATTCCCAAAATACTTGTTTGAATTATTTTTTTATTTCTTTCCATTCGTTATTTCTCCTTATTTTTTAATATATTTAATCATATTATTTTAAAAAAATCAATATTCTTATGCAGGAAATGGAATTTAGAACCGTCCACATTTCCACTTTTTCATTCATAATATAGCCCTCATATGAATAAACTTAAACAAAAGTATTTCATATGGGGGCTCTTTAAATGAGAAAAATAACTATTGAGGAACGTGCCATTAATTTAGGTCGTTATATAATTGAAACAAAAGAAACAGTAAGAAGTACAGCCAAAAAATTTGGAATTTCCAAAAGTACAGTACATAAAGATGTATCTGATAGATTACTTAAAATAAATCCCATTTTAGCAAAAGATGTTAGAAAAATTTTAGATGAAAATAAAGCTGAAAGGCATTTAAGAGGAGGTATGGCAACTAAGCTAAAATATCAAATGGAAAAGAAAATATCTTCATAACTAGTAATTAATTTTGCACCTTGTTTTATTAAATCATTTGTTCCCTCTGAATTTTCGGAATTTATATTTCCGTGGAACTGCAAAAACATCTCGACCTTGCTCTAAAGCAAAATCTACTGTAATTAAGCTACCACTTTTCTTTTTAGCTTCAACTACAATTACTCCTTGACTTATGCCACTTATAATTCTATTTCTTGCTGGAAAATTATTTTTTTGAGGCTGAACACCAATTGGGTACTCTGAAATTATTGCACCATCTAAACTTAAAATCTTATTTACTAAATATGAATTCTCTTTAGGGTATATATAATCTACACCTGAGCCTAATACTGCTATCGTTTTTCCTTTAGCAAAAATTGCACCTAGATGTGAATATTCATCTATTCCTTTTGCTAATCCACTAACAATATTTATATTGTTTTTAGCCAAATTATAGGCTAAGAATTTAGCCACATTTTTGCCATATTCAGAACAATTTCTTGCTCCTACCATACTAATATTATTTTGGTTTAAAATCCCTTTATTTCCCCTAATATATAAAAATATTGGGGGTGAATATATTTCACGTAAGATTGTAGGATAATAATTATCATCTATGCTTATTATATCAATATTATTTTTTTGCATATAATCTAAATACTTTTTTACACTTATTCTTATTTGGGTATTTACCATATTATTTGCTATATTTTCATTTATTAAATTCACGTTTAGTAATTCTTGTTTTGTAGCATTAAAAATTGCTTTATTTGTTTTAAATGTATTTATTAAATTTATATAACGCTTTATTCCTAAATTTTCAATTAAACTTAGCCAAACCTTATAAAATTTTTCTTCTATAAAAATCATCCCTTCTTACACACAAAAAGACAAAGAAATAAAAGCTCTTGCAAGCCCTATTTCTTTGCCCCTTAATTTATAAGAATTATACCACGAAAAGCGTATTAAAATCAAGCATTTTCAATATTTTTTTACTATTCATAAAAATAATTTATAATTCCATTATATATTCCCCAAGCAAGTTTATTTTGGTATTCATCTTCTAGTAAAAGTTTTTCTTCTTCTGGGTTTGATAAAAAACCACATTCTACTATTGTTGTTGGAATTTCTACATGTTTTATAATATATATATTTTCTATTGTTTTAGGTACTCTTTTATTTTCTTTTTCAATTGTTTCATTAAGACTATTTTGAATTAAGGTTGCAAGTTTTGCTCCTTTTTCATTTCCCTCTTTATAAAATGTTTGCCAACCATCATATTGTGCCTGAGGAATTTTGTTTAAATGAATTGAAACAAATATATCTGCCTCACTTTCGTTTCCTATCTTCACTCTGTTATGTATATCTGATATTTTCTTTTGTTTTAGTGTCTTGCTATCTAAATCATATATTGCGTTTTCATCAGAACGAGTTAAAATTACATTAGTTCCACTTTGTTCTAGTAAATTTTGTAGTTTTAATGCAATTTTTAAATTAGTCTCCGCTTCTGTTGTTCCATTTGTAGATTGTGCTCCTTCATCTGGTTTACCGGTGACCTGCATCTACAACAACAGTTTTTCCTGAAACTGGCAAGCTTACAGTTGGTATTATTTTTCCTTGTTCAGCTTCTCCGGTTAATTGAAAACATAAAAACAAATATAGATAAAAAAATACTTGTTAAAATTAAAGTAATTCTTTTCCTACTTAAAACTATCATAAAATACCTCACACATATAATATATTATTACATTATATGTGTGAGGTAAATATTTTATGAATATATTATTTTTTGAACTTTTCAAAAAAACCTTTTTTCTTTTTTGTTTTATCCTTTTTACTTTTTTTATCTATATTTATAAATTCATTCTCCCAATTATCTTCATCATCTTCTTTACTGTTTTCTTTGTCTAAAGGTTCTTTGATTTTATTTCCCCAAATATCAAAACTTACATCTTCGCTTTTTTTAGTATTTTTTTTGTGTTTACGTTTTTTCAATTTTTTATTTTCATCATTTTCTTCATCACTATCTTTGGTTTGCTCAATATCTTCTTCTTCGTCGTCTTCTTCATTCTCGTCATCATCATCTTCTTCATCTTCTTTGTCATTGTCCTCATTCTGTTCATCATCATCTTCTTCGTCTTCTAATTCATCATTTGTAACTTCTTCTAAATCATCCTCTCCAAATATGTCAAATTCTTCATCATCTTCTATTTCATCTTCAAAATCATCCTCTTCTTCTTGATAATTAGTTTCTTCCTCATAATCATTGTCCTCAAAATCATCGTCATTAAAATCATCCTCATCCCAGTCTTCTTCATCTATATTTTCTATTTTACCTTTTTCATCAAACCCAAGTATCATATCTATCTTTCTATCTATTTCAGATTTTGTAATATCTTCGCTTTTGGTTTTTTTGGTAGAATTTGCTTTTGTTTTTTCTACTTTTTGTTTTGTTTCTATTTTTTCATCAGATATATCGAAATCTTCAATATCCTCATCATCAAAATCATCTTCATCTTCTTTTTTAGTATTATATTCAGATAAATCTCTACCATAAACTTCTGTAACCGAATTATAAAAAACATCATATATTTTTTTCATGCCTTCTATTCTCCAGTAGTTTGGATTAATTACAGTTACTGGGAGTTTTAACTTTTTTAGCTCTTCATTGTATTGATTAGATTTTTCTTCTAATTTTCCTAAATACCCTATATTATATAAATCTGTATAAGATTTTTTACTTGCTTTTTTAGATATCTCTTTCAACAATAATGTATATAAATTATTAATTTGAACTAAATCTTCTTCTAAATTTTTACAAGCTTCTTCCATTAATTTTGAATGCTCTTTTTCTCCATTAACAGCAGTTATTCTTTCATTATCTAAAAACTGTATAAGATAATCTTTAATACTATTTATAAAGTCTAATTTACATTTTGCATCTTTTATAGCTTTATTGTGTTTTTCCACTTTTATATCATTATTTTTTATTTCCGCAAATAATTTATTAGTCTTTTCATAAATATTGTATAATATATCTGTTTCTCTTTTTTGAATATCTATACTAAGTGCAATAGCCTTTGTTACAACATCATTATTAAAAGGTATTTTTTCCTTTTCACCATTTTTTTCTATTTTTAAAATTAGCTCTTCTTCTATATTTGATGTATCTTCTTCAATAAATTGTTTAGCTTCTTTTACAAAGTTGATGCCAATATCTTGAAAATCATCTAATGTGGAATTTAGCACCTTATTATAATTTGTTTCTATTCTTCTTTTATTTCTTTCACAAGTTATACGTATTGATGTTTTTTCATTAAATTCTGTAATAGTATCAACATATTTTTTTGAATTTACATTTATTTGTTCATTGATTTCTTGAATATTTTTATTTATACTATCTAATTTTCTTTGCATTTGTTCAGGGTTATCATCAATATTTTTAAATATATTTAACCTTTCTTCTAATACTTTTCTATTTTTAGTTTCTAAAATTTCTTGATTTTTTTGTATTTCCCTAATACTATTTGCTATTTTGTCATATTCTTGTGACACTATCTCCTCTTCTTCAGAAATTTCTTTATATTCTTCTAGATTTTTTATTAATTCACAATAATCATTAAAATTAGTTTTAATATTGTTTTTCATATTATATCCAAACATATTGTCAAAATATCTTTCTAAAACTATAGCATTTCTTTCATACATGTTTTTATCCTCCAAAATTTAGTTTTAAATATAAAGAAACGGAATTTTAAATTTACATCCCGTTTCTTTAGTATCTACATAATTATTTAAATTTATACAAAACTTATTAATAGTTTTTTCTTCTGTCTATTGCATAACTACTTCCTCTTACACTTTTTACTGCATGTTTTACTTGAGCTGCTGTATCACCTATTTCTAATATATTATTAAATCTACCATTATCTGCAACAACAACAGCTATTGAAATTGATGTGAGTGGAAATTTTTCAATAATTCCTTTACGATTTGCAATTTCTATATAGCCTTGTGTATTATCTTTATCATTATAAAATCTACTAACTCCATTGTCAAAAAATGCTATCATATCTTGACAAAGCCTATCTACATCTTTATATGGAACTATGGCAATAAAATCATCTCCTCCAATGTGCCCAACAAATCCATTTCCATATTTATGTACTGTATTCGATATAATATTTGCTGTATACTCAATTATCTGGTCTCCTTTTAAAAATCCATAAACATCATTATATGCTTTAAAATTATCTAAATCCACATATATTACAGAGAACTCTTCACCTTTCATTAATCTTTTCTTTAATTCAGAATTTATTTGTACATTTCCAGGGAGTCCTGTAAGAGGGCTCATTCTTCTGTTCATAGTAAGAAGTCTAGTTAAATTTTTTACAGTATAATATAAATATCCTTCATCTACTGGTTTTTTTATAAAATATTCTATAGATTCATTTAATACCTTAAGTCTATGTTCACGTGTTCCATTTGAAGATACAACAATTACTGGCGTTATTTTGTTATCCTCATCTTTCCTTATTTTTCTACATATTTCAATAACATCTCTATCTATTGCATCTTCATTTATGACTATTAATGAAGGTATATTCTTTAAAGCAATATCAATTTGCTCTGTCTTAACACTAATAAACTGGTACTCTGTATCATCTCTAAATAACTCCCTGAAAATGACTATAGAAGATTCATCATCATCTATTATATATATTTCGTTAACCATTATGCTTTACTCCTTAACCTCATATCTTACCTTTTTTACTTCTTCTATTTGGTTTTTGTTATAAACTCTAACTACTAATTTATTTACACCATTTTCTAATTTTATAGTTTTAGAATATTCTTTTCCATCAATTTGTTCTGTTATAAGTTCACCAGAATTTAGTTTATACTGTATTTTAGATAATCCTTCATCATCTTTTGCTTCTATATAAAAGTTTTCTCCATCTGTTGTAACATCTAATGTAGGTTTAGTATCTCCTATTATTTTTTGTGTTTTTGTTGTTTCATTTCCTTCCACATCTGTTGCAATAACTATTAATGTGTGTACTCCTTCTATTGCATCTACCTGTGTTACATTTTTCACATCATTAATTGTAAACTCTGTTGCATCAATCTCATTATCGTCCCAATAATATTTTACAGTATCAATATTTATTTCAGATTCTGTTGTAACTTGTATTTTAGATTCTACTTGTTTTAAAGTAATTGTGGGTCCTGCTTCTATTTCGTATGAACTTTCACGTGAAGCCTTCACTCCATTAATATCTTCAGCAACTATATTCAAATTTACTGTTCCAGATGGTAAATTTACCTTTTTTGTAACTTCCAATTCATCATTTCCATCTATCTCTATTGGTTCTTCATTATTTATTGTATATGTAACTTTAGAAATACCTTTATCACTAGTTACTGCTATGTTTATAGTATTTGCATTTACTCTCTCAATAGTAATTTCTGGTTTTGTTGCAGAACTAGATACCATACCTGCTATTGGGTCTTTTGACAATATTTTATAATATGAATATGCTCCTGTTGATGTAAGTCCAATACCAAATATTAGTAAAAAGATAGCAAAAGTTACTAATATTGAATGTACACTTGCTTTTTTCCCTTTTTTCCTTCTGTTTACTGGTGATTCTTCTGATAATATTTGATTCATACAAAATTCCATTCCTTTCCAAAACACAAACTAAACAAAGTTCTATGATTTAGATTATAACACAACCTTTAGCTGTTGTAAAGAAAAAAGAGGAAATTTTCATTTCCTCTTAAATCTTATATAACATATTTTTTAATTGCTAATATTCCGCTACCAAATACTACTAATATAACCAATCCAATAGTTGCAAATTTAACAATATTGTATACTAGACCTGTTGAAATTGAAAGTATAACTTGAGCATTGTCAATATCATCTTCTCCTTCTTTTTTATTACCTGGAGTTGAATCTCTATCTGGTACATGTTCTTCATTATAGTCTTCGTAAATTTCTGCAATATTATTTTTTAAACCTAAGTTTGTTGCTCCATTTATCCATCTAAATACTACATAAACTTCTGCACTTTCTCCTGGTTTTAATAAAGTATTTTCAAGTAATGTTGTAGATATTACATTGTTTCCTTCATCTACCCAACCTTTATTATCTTCATCATAGAATTTTAGTCCTTCTGGAACATAGTCAGTTATCTTTTTAGCATATCCTGCAATGTCTCCTTCGTTTGTTATTTTTATTTTGTATCCAAATTTTACAACTGTACTATTTATTTTCTTTCTATGAATTTCAACCTTTGGTATTATATCTGTTTTTGGGTCGCCTGTATTTTTTGTTTCAGTAACTGTTTCTTTTCCACCTTCAATGACTGTAACATCAGAAACATATTTTATTAAGCTTAAGTCAAATGTTTTTATGTTGATTACTTCATAATCATCATCATCTTCGTTTTTCTTATCAACATTTCCTGGCTCAGAGTCTACATCTTTTTCTATTTCATTTCCATCTTTGTCTTCATATTTAGTTATTTCTGCTACATTTATAATATTTGTGTTTGATGGAGCAGTATCACTTACTCTACATAAAACTGCAATATCTCTATAATCTAAACCAGAGCCGTGTTTATCATCATTATTTCTATCAAATGCTTTTATTACTTTAGTTTTTCCACTTTCTTTAGACAAATATGTTGTTTTTACTGTTTTTCCATCACTTTCAACTTTCCAACCATAATTTGTGTTATATTCACATTCCACAAAGTCTAAATAATCTGGTAATTTATCTGTAACCTCTCCTGCAAATACATCTACATCACCCTCATTATATACTCTTATATTGTAAAGTACATAACTATTAGCAGGTACTGTTAATGGGTCTTTTATTCTAGTATATTCAGCATCTGTACTTTCTCTGCTTTTTAATTTAGCTGAGTCAACTAAAGTTGCTCTATCATATGGGTTTGTATCACTTCCTGCATCTTTTGATGTTTTGTCTTTAGTTAGGTATTCTCCATCTTCAATTTTTACATCTGAACTTACTGCTGTTATGAATTTTGTTAAAGCTAAGTCTACATTTTTTTGTTTAACTAGAACTACTTCATAATCATCATCATCTTGATTGCTATTTTCTTTATTTTTTTGTTCATCTGTTAACTCTTTTGGATCTGAATCTATATCTTTTTCTATTTCATTTCCATTTTCATCTTCATATTTTGTTATTGCTGCAGAATTTACTAGTTTTGTGTTATCAGGAGCTTTTGAATTTACTCTACAAAGTATACTTATATCTTCAAAGTCTAAACCTGATCCATGTTCATCATCATTATTTCTATCAAATGCTTTTAATGCTTCAGTTTTTCCACTTTCTTTAGATAAATATGTTGTTTTTACTGTTTTACCATCACTTCCAACTTTCCAACCATAAGTTGTATTATGGTCACATTCTACAAAGTCTAAATAATTTGGTAAATAATCTGTAACTTCTCCTGCAAATACATCTACATCACCCTCATTATATACTCTTATGTTGTAAAGTACATAATCTCCTTCAGTTAGAGTTAATTCAGTTTTTATTCTAGTATATTCAGCATCTGTACTTTCACCGCTTTTTAATTTAGCTGAGTCAACTAAAGTTGCTCTATCATATGGATTTGTAGCACTTCCTGCATTTTTTGATGTTTTATCTTTTGTTAAATATTCTCCATCTTCTATTTTTACATCTGAACTTACTGCTGTTATGAATTTTGTTAGAGCTAAGTCAACTTTTGGAAGTATAATTCTGTCATAATCTTCATCATCTTGATAATTTTTATCTCCATCTTTTCCCTTCCATTCAGTTGTTTTAGAATCTCTATCTTTTAAATTACTTCCACTTGCATCTTGAACATTTCCATCTTTGTCAGTTGCCTCTGTGATTGCGGCTTCATTTCTAATTGTTTTTCCTGACTCATTCGAATTTACTCTTAATAATAATGATACTGTTAATCTATCTAGTCCTGCTCCATTGTTATCTACATCTTTTGTTTTGTCATATGCTTGTAATATTTTGTAATTTTGACCCAAGTATGTTTGTACATCACATGTAACACTTACAGTACTTTCTCCATTATATGTATCTTTTTTAAGTGTGCTTCCATTTGCATCTATACTCCAGAAAGAATTGTAATTTGTAATATTTCCATATATTGATGCAGGAACTTCCATTTCTGTCATATTTCCTTCTGAATCACATGCAATTATTGTTTTTCCATCATTATTTTTTGCATATACAAATTGTAAACCTTTTGGTATGTTATCTGTTATTTTTTTAACATAACCATCTAATTCACCTTCATTATATACTGTAAAGTTATATATTACATAATCTCCTTGTTTTACATTAATTGCTGTTTTATCTTGTGTATAAGTAGCTGTTGTAGCTGTTTTTTCTGCTAATGCTTTTGTATTTATTGTTGGTGCATTTCTTCCTTGTCTAATAGTTACACCATCTTGAGATAATGTTCCGTTAATATATTTTTGTAATGCTAAGTCAAATTCTGCTGGTTTAATTACAACTACTTCAAAGTCATCATCATCTTCTCTACCTGGGAAGTAATCATCATTATTTGTTCCATCTTTGTAAACATCTTTTGAGTTATCTCCATTGTGGTTGTTTCCTCCATGGTAACCTGTGTATTTGTTGCCTTCTGTATTTAAATTAGCATTTGGTTTGTTTTCTGTACTTGAATCTCTGTCTTGTATTACTTCTTGGTTTGTTTCAGTATTAAATGCTTTTGAAATATATGCTATATTTGTTAAGTATTTGTTTGTAGTAGTATTTGAAGGATCTTGAGTAACTTCAAGTTCAATTTCAATTTTTTCACTCGCTAAATTACTTCCTGTATATGGAGCTAATTCATTTTTGCTGATATTAGTAAATGTTATTCTATCATGTCCTCCCTCCCAAAGATCATAAGTATAAGAATAACTTATATTTCCAGAGGTATATGTTCCTGTTCTATTTTTAGGTACTAAACCATTTGGTAATTCATCTACTATAGTCTCAGCATACCCTGCCATATCGCCTTCATTATATACTGTAATTGAATATGTTATTATATCTCCTGTTTCTACAACTACTGGGTCTTTTCTATGTTTATATGTGGCCGTTCCATTTGTTTCAATTGTACTAAAATCTATATTATTTGTTCTTCTTGTTGCTTCATGTCCATCTTCATTTGATATAAACTTATCTGTTCCATTTTTATCAGTAATTTTTGTGATGACTTTTCTTAATGCTAAGTCAAATTCTTTTTGAACTTGAATTTCAGCATTAACTGGTAAATTTATAGGCTCATCTTTTGGTGTAACTTCTACAACTGGTTGTTCTGTAGCTGTTGTTGATACCCATAAAATTTTACTATTTGTTTTATATGAACCATCAAATTCAATTTTTACATTATTTGATGTTATTTTTGATTTTGGTATAGAAACATAAAAATCATTTCCAACATAATCTACTATAGTTTGGTTTGTTTGTTTTACACCTTCTGCATTTGAAATATATGCTCCTGTATTTGTTTGTCCATTTACTGTTATAGTATTTTCTAAATTATATACTGATTCTCTTTGTTTTTCTATTTTTATAGGACCAACTACATAGTAGGCTGTATTATTTACTGTCTTTTCTATTATATTTGTATTTGAATTTATTTTTAATGGGTTTCCAGAAGTTTCGCTAGATTTTGCATAATTATCTGCTGCATCTATTAAATACCAACAAAGAATTGTTGCTTGTTCTTGTTCCCAGGTTCCAACTTCAGCCTTCTTATTTTCGATATTTGTATCTACATTAAATATTTCATTTTGTAAAGATTTCCACTTTCCAGAATCTGTCTCTGTTGTACCATTTGAGCACGCTAATGCTAAACCTTGATCTTTTACATTAAATGTATTGCTATTTGAACTATTATTTTCTTTATAGTTTGTATAATACCATAAAGCTGCTTGTTGAGCAGCCTCAACTAGTTCATCTGAAAGTTCAACATACTTATGGTTTCCTTCTGGGTCGGCATAACACCAACCATTTTGTGTACGTCCATCCAAAGCCATAGAATCATACCCTAGACTTGCTAATTTTTGGATATAATTATAGCCTTGTTGTGCTTTGTATTTGTATGTATAATTATTATGTTCTATAATTTCTTCATTAGGGCCATATTCTGTTTCTTTTTCAAATACAATTCCTGCTCTTGCAAGCAATTCTTTCTTTTTGGCAAGATTTGATTCTGCTGTTGCATTAGCACTTGTATCTGGAATATAAATATTGTCCAATATCCACAATATTTGTTTTAAATATTCACTATTGGCTATATTTTTATAAGCACTATTTGTATCTTGTTTTAACTGTTCTATATCTGTTGTTAAATCGTAAGATCTATTGTATGGAGCTACTGTACCAATTGTTCCAGTTATCCAACTTTCTCCAACTCTCGCATTTAAGCAATAATAATTTGTACTATTAGCATCCATTATTTGGAAAATTGGTTTATGTGACTCTCCCTCATTACCTACAGTATTTAGCGCATATCCATTTTTGTTTACGCCATTTATTCTTCTCCAATATGATAATTGTAAAGACTTAGCTTTGTCCCCTGGGTAATCTATCATAGCTGCAAAAGCTACTGTACTTAGGGAAATACTAGCTATTAATGCAATAATTAAAACTTTTGATATTAATCTTGTAATTTTCATAAATCTACTCCTATCTTTTTACATAATCCTATCTAATATTTTACTCCTTTTTGTATTGTTTTGTCAATACATTTATTTTAATTTTTTTTAGAAAAAATTGTCCTTTTTTTAGGATTTTTCAATTTTAAATCCTGTACCTAAGACTTCTCTTGAATTTGTTATTATTAAGAAGGCTTGCGGGTCATTTTCTTTAATTATTTTTTTAAGTTCTGCTAAATCATTTCTTCTTATTGCACACATTAAAATAAGTTTATTATTACCAACATACATACCTTTTCCATAAATTCCCGTTACCCCTCTTTTTACCTTATTTTTAATAAGTTCTGCTATTTTTTCGCTTTTATTTGAAATTATAAATACTAATTTTGTAAAATATATTCCTTCAAATAAAATATCAATTACTTTTCCCATAAGGTATATTGTAATTGCTGAGTACAAACCAATTTCTATTTTCCTTAAAAAAATTACATTTAAACCAACAATTGTAAAATCTATAATTGTTATTAAATTTCCTATTCTTGCCATTGGTTTATATTCCTTAATTATTAAACCTGCTAAGTCTGAACCTCCTGTTGAAGAATGTGCTCTTAAGATTAATGCAGTTCCTATTCCCGTTAAAATTCCTCCATATACACATGCTAAAATTTTGTCATTTGTAAGTGGTCTAAATTTATTTAAAAAATCAATTACTAAAGATAAAGTTACTGTTCCTACAAGTGATTTTACTAAGAATCTTTTTCCGATTTTAAAGGTTGCAAATATAAATAATGGTATATTTAAAACAATAATAGTCGTTCCAACAGGTACTTTGAATAAATAATATATGATAGTTGCAATTCCTGAAAATCCACCAGATGAAAGTTCATTTGGAAGTAAGAATAAAGCAACAGCAAACGACAAAATTGTTGCACCTAATACGGTTTGTGCTATATCATAAATAAAACTACTAATGTCTGTTTTTTTCAAAATAAAAACCTCCCAATTAGTAGTATTTGTACAAAAAATTGTAAATATTCAACAAATTGAATCAAGATGTGAGAACTAGGAACAGATACAATATTTCACATTAGAAATTTTTCAAATTATTAATATTTTGATATTTTTTTAGCTTTTGTTGTCATTTCACAGCCTTCTCTATTTTTATATTTACTTAAGTCACATGGCAAAAAGGGACAACAAGAACCGGTACCAATATACCCAAGGGCGACAAAAAGAACCAGCACAGTTGCCTCACCAACAAAAAAATATCACACAAATTTTTTGTGTAATATTTTTTTGATTAAATTATTATACTTTTTGGACAAGGTTGCTTATCCAAAAGGGAGTATCTATTTTAATTCATAAGCTATTCCTTGGGCTTTTTTAGCCCCACTTGCATTTGAGTTCTTGTAGTGTTAGCATTGCTCCCTGAGCTTACACTGCAAAAATTATGGTTTTATGTTGACTGTGTGTTAGATTAAAAAGTCGAAACCCACTCCAGCGCTAGATTGAAAAGCCAAATGCCACGCCAATACCATTGAGAGCAGTGTCATCATAAGCGCGGCCGCTCGAGTTGATAAGGCAGAAGTAATAGTTAGCATTATAATGCGGTGAGCGAAGCCACCACCAGTTAGCGTCTCCATCTAATATACTCTTTACCAGGCTAGAATTATTCGCATTATAGGCTTTACCAATTGTTGCTGCTTTATAATATTGATACTGTTCTCCTTCTTTTAAATATGCATATCCATATCCTGTTTTATCATTATTACTTGCATCTTTGTATGACAAACCATCACTCCAAATTTCTGAACATGATAATAACCATAAATTATCGTCACATATTGTTACCGTTGTTTGATCTTTAGAATTATATGTTGGCATATAATCTTTTTTTACTTTTACTATTACATTTTTCACATCATTATTAATTTGGCTATATACATTACCACTATCTGTATTTAAATAACTACGCATTGCCGTTGAAGCCCATCCTCCGCTATTTGTTTTTGTAGCATTCATATTACGAGTTGTTTTCATTAATTCTTTTAGTTGGAAAGTTATTCCTGCTTTTGTTTTATTTGCATAATCTCCTGTTTTTGCACTATCTGCTAAATTATCATGTTTAAATCCTATTATTTGTGCTAGATATACATCATTTCCTATTTCTAATATCTTTGTGTCTCCTATTCTTAAGGTTTTTCCACCAATTTCTATTGGACCTGCTGCATAATCTGGTATATCACTAGAAGAACCAGCAGAAATTTGCTTTGCATATGTGCTTAAATTTGCCCAGGTAATTCCTTGTGCATCTAAGGTTCCTTGTTTTATTTCTACAGCTGCTGTTTTTGTTATTGATGAACTTCCTGTTGTATATGTTGCTGTTATTGTTGCTGTTCCTCCTGCTAATCCTGTAACTTGTACACTTGTTCCTTTTGAATTTTCTGGAACACTAGCATAACTTCCTCCAGCTGTTACACTCCAACTTACTTCTCCTGTTTGATAATCAGCTAGTGTTGCTACTGATAATGTGGTTGTTCCTCCAATTTTTGTTGATGCTTTTGTAGCTGCTAATGCAAAACTTGCCTTTTTTACTGCTACATTTATTGTTGCAGTTATACTATTATTTTTTAATTCTACATTTTCACTATTTTGGTCTGCTGTTACATTTTTTGAAGTTATCGTTAAAGTTCCTGTTGTTGGTGTTATTTCAGTTAAACTTGCAGTTATTGAATCTGTTGGAGTAATTGTTATATCACTTAAACTTACACTAGAATCTGTTAATTCTCTTTTTCCTGTTTTTCCTAAGGTTATTTCTCCATTTGTTTTTGTTAATGGATAATATAATCCATCTATTAATACATAATTTGTACTTCCGTTTGATGCACTTAGTGTTACTATTGCAGTTTCTGTACTTCCGCCTTCTTCTATTGTTACAGAACTTTTATCTATACTTATTCCTTGTATTGTTCCTGAACTTTCTGAATCTGTTGTGTATCCTGCATCATGCAACCTAGTTATAACTTGTGCTTCCATAGTTTCTGTTGAAGTACTTAAATATCTATTTGCAAAAGCTTCAGTAACCGCAAAAGCAACAGCCTCTTGAACTTTTGCAAATTCTGTTTTTTGTTTTGCCTCAATTGCTCTTTTTATAATTCCATTGTCTCCGAGTTAGCATTTGGACTGATACAGCGGCTAGAATTAATAGAACAATTATCGTAACGACGAGCGCAATTAGTGTTATACCTTTGTTTTTTTCATTTTTTAACATTTGTAATTCCTCCTATAAATTATTATTAAACAATAATTTTAATAATAATCAAAAAGGCTTTTAGGCTTAATGTTTCAATGGTTTTAAGAAATTTATATTTTTAAAAATCCAAAATACCCTATTGCATTTTTTTCGTAAATATGCTATAAAACTGTTAGAAAATTTATATTTAAAATTATTGTTTAATAATTATTGTTTAATTCTCTCATACTATATTCAGCAACAACATTATCCTTTTCTGCACAAAGTAAAATTCAAATAGATTTATTATCTCCTTCATCATTCACTTTTTCTTCATAATAATTCAAATACATATTCATTTGTCCAAAATTCTATTTGCCTTTGAAGTTCTCTAACTGACCATTTAC
Organism: uncultured Clostridia bacterium; assembly: GCA_947168035.1. Taxonomy (GTDB): domain Bacteria; phylum Bacillota; class Clostridia; order TANB77; family CAG-508; genus CAG-269. The sequence continues at coordinate 31,803 of CAMVKF010000004.1, forward strand.
TATTAATAGTTTCTTTTTAATAGAAATTCCTTTTATTTTCACCTTTAATAGCTATTAATTCGCAGTAACATTTTAAAATTTAACAAATATAATAAATCTATAAAATGTTTTTTGTTGAAAACATAATTTGTGTATGCTATAATTGTTGCATATTGTTTGAAAAATAATTACAATTTTCCAAACTGACATTGTATCTTTAAGAAAAGAGAGGAATTATTTGTTTATGGATAAATCTTTAGAATTTAACAAATTTAGAAATGAGTATAAAGAATTTTATTATAATAGTTTTAAAATAAATGAGGATAATGAAAAAATACATATAGAATTTGAATTTGAAATTCCTAGTCTTTCAAAATTTAATCCGTGCTTACAAATACCAAAAAAGAATTTTAATTTTAAAAAAATAAATAGCGACTATGTACAAAACTTAGTATTTCATATGGGACTTATAGAACTAATAAGTTATTGGAAATGTACATGCTCACCAAAAATTATAATAAAATGTGGTTATTTAAATAATGAGCAAATTGAATGGTGGAAAAAGCTCTATTTTTATGGTTTAGGAGAATTGTTTTATACAAATAATATTAAAACAAATATAGATGATTTTGTTAAAATAGAATGTTTAGATTCAAAAAATAAAATAGAATTAGTACCTGCAAACGAAAACTATAGTGGTTATATTGTGCCTATTGGTGGAGGAAAAGACTCGGTAGTTACTTTAGAAACACTTTCTTTAGATAAACAAAGTGATTATTGCTTAATTGTAAACCCTAAATCTGTAACCTTAAAATGTGCCGAAATAGCAGGTTTTGAGAATAATAATATTATAGAAGTTTATAGAAAAATAGACCCAAATTTACTAAATTTAAATAAACAAGGTTTTATAAATGGCCATACACCATTTTCAACAATGCTTGCATTTTTATCATATTTTTTAGGGTATATGCTTTCTAAAAAATATATTGCTTTATCTAACGAAAATAGTGCAAATGAATCAAATATAATTGGTCAAAAAATAAATCATCAATATTCAAAAAGCTTTGAGTTTGAATGTGACTTTAGATATTATGCAAAAAAATATTTAAAAATACCCGTAGAATATTTTAGTTTTTTAAGGCCACTAAATGAACTTCAAATTGCAAAAATATTTTCAAAACACGAAAAATACCATCAAACGTTTAAAAGCTGTAATGTTGGAAGTAAAGAGCCAGAGTGGAAATGGTGTTTAAATTGTGCAAAATGCCTATTTGCCTATATAATTTTAAGCCCTTATTTATATAAAGAAAAATTAGTTAAAATTTTTGGAGCAGATATGTTTGAAAATAAAAATTTACTAAAAACTTTTATGGAGCTAATAGGCAAAGGCGAAAACAAACCATTTGACTGTGTTGGCACATTTGAAGAAGTAAATTTTGCTATAAGTAAAACTATTTTAAATTTAGAAAAAGAAAATAAAAATTTGCCATATTTATTAGAATATTATAAAAATAATTTTGGTTTAGCAAACATTGAAAGTGGTATATTACTTAGGTATAATGAAGAAAATAATTTAAATGATGAGCAAGATACATTATTAAGAAAAGAGGTATTTTCAAATGATAGCTGATTTAATAAATTATTTTAAAAACAAAAAAATTCTTATTTTAGGCTTTGGAAAAGAAGGAAAATCAACATATAATTTAATAAGAAAATATCTTCCTTCTCAAAACCTTTATATTGCAGATAGTAAAAGCAATTTTGATGAGATTAAATACGATAAATATGTAAAATTAAAAGCTGGAGAAAACTATTTAGAAAATTTAGAAGATTATGATATTATTATGAAATCTCCTCGGAATTTCTTTAGCTAAAATAAATACACAAAAAATTCAAAATAAAATAAAATCACAAACAGAGCTTTTACTAGAATTTTTTGAAAATTTTACAATTGGAATTACAGGTACAAAGGGAAAAAGCACAACAAGTTCTTTAATATATAAAATGCTTTCAGACCAAAATATTAATTGTAAACTCTTAGGGAACATTGGGGTTCCAGTGTTTGACTGTATTGAGCAAATAGATCCTAATACACTTATTGTACTTGAGATGTCTTCACACCAACTAGAATATATGAAAAATTCTCCTAATATTGCGATTTTATTAAATATTTATGAAGAACATTTAGACCACTATAATTCATTTTTAGAATATGCTAAGGCTAAATGCAATATATTTAAACACCAAACGCAAAAAGATTTTTTACTATATAATTCAGATAATGAAATGTTAAAAAAATTAGTAAATAACCCAAAAAGTAAAATTTATAGAGTAAGTTTAAAAAATGAAGAGCCTTGTGATATTTATTTAAAAAATAATGAAATATTTTTTGAGAATAAACCTATATATTCCAAAAATGAACCAAGAAATTTAATTGGAGATTATAATTTAAATAATATTATGTTTGTACTAGGAGTATCTCAAATTTTGGACTTAGATATAAATAAATCTAAAAAAAGTATTGGTGAATTTAATACACTAAGCCATAGGTTAGAGTTTGTGGGAAAATTTGATGATGTTTTATATTATGATAATAGTATTGCCACAGTTCCAATGGCTACAATTGAGGCAGTTAAAGCTTTAGAAAAAGTAGATACTTTAATTATTGGTGGAATGGATAGAGGAATAGACTACAGTGAATTTATAGCATTTTTAAATGAAAGTGAAATTAGAAATATAATTTGTATGCCAAAAACAGGGCATGATATTGCAAAATATTTAAAAAAGGAAAAAGCTTATATTGTAGAAACATTAGAAGATGCTGTAAATACAGCAAAAAAAGTAACACAAAAAAATAAAATTTGTTTACTTTCTCCTGCAGCTGCAAGCTATGGATATTTTAAAAATTTTGAAGAAAAGGGAGACAAATTTAAGCAATTGGTAACTAATAGTGTTACAATATAATGCTTTAATTTCAAATATGCTCTCGAAACATTGAAATATTAATAATTTGAAAAGTTTCGAATGTG
>CAMVKF010000005.1 GCA_947168035.1 uncultured Clostridia bacterium
ATCAACTTATGCGATCTAATAATATAAAAATTTATTTTTATAATATTAGATAAGGAAGAGTGCTTTCGCCAAGGGAATAAAAATAATATATATTTCATTTAAGAAGTGTAAATGATTATTTCACATTATATACTTATTTTATGTGATTTTCAATAAAAAGTTAAAAATCTATTGAAAAATTTTCGAATTTATGTTAAAATGGAGATTAACATAATGTAGATTTGATAATGGAGGTAGATATGGATTTAGGAAAATTTTTTACCAAATTTTATTTAGATAAAGAAAAAGATATTATTGTTAAACTATTTAGGTCTGAAAATCAAGATGAATTAATTTATGTCGTAGAAACACCAAATCACCATACTGGAAATTTAATAACAAATTTAGCAAAGATTGCAAACCTTGAAACTATTAAAGATGAAAATGATATGAAAGTAATAAAAGGAACTTTGCAAGCTTTAATAAACGACAATGGGGAAGAAGTGTATATTTTGAGGCTTGGAGGAATAAAAATTGCAAATATTTATCCTGATGGTAGAATTGAAAGAAAAGCAAAAATTCCTGCAATTATAAAATTATTTATGGCACAAACTAAAGAATATAAACTTCCAATAGAAAAAACAATAATAAAATCATATATATCTAAAAAATCAAAATTTAGAACAGACTTACATACTCATATGCATCAAATTTTACAACCAGATTTATTAATAGCTTTAGCTATAAAACATCAAATTGGATATTCACTATATTATATAAATAAATTAGGAATAAAATTAACAAAAGAGCAAGAAAAAAGATTATTTGCAAAAAGAAAAATTGTAGAAAAAAGTTTTAAAGGTTCAGAATTAACAGGTAAAAAGTTAGAAAGAAAAATTGATGATGAAACACATATAAATATGGCAGATTTAATTTTAAATAATCTAGAAAATGCAGAAGAAAACATAGCTAAAATAAGAAATAGCTTAGTTTTGTTAAAAGATGGACAAGCAGTTTTTACAAATCTAGAAAAAACTATTATTTACAGAAATGCAATAATTAAAGGACAATCAGTAGATGGCAAAGAACAAATAGAGCTTACTTTAGATAAAATAAACAAAATAGAAGATAATGAAGTAAGAAATGCTTTAATACAAATGCTTAAAGATAAAGAAACAGGCTCAGGTTATGAAAATAATACATTCTATAAAGATAAACTTTTATGGATAGCTAGAGAGTACCAAAAACAGGGTATAAAATATGTTGAAATTGCATGTTATAATCCACTTTCTAAAAAAGGATTATCTGGTATTAGAAAAATTGTCGAAATACATGAAATAATGCCTAAAATAGAACAAGATACAGGTGTGAAAATTAGATTTTTAGTAGCTGCACAAAGAAATAGAGCTCTATTTTCAGAAATGCAACTAAAAGAGTATCCTGCTGTATTAAAAACTATTGCTAAAAGTCCATATATTGTTGGAATGGATTTAATTGGAGAAGAAATAAATAATGTTACTGACTTTTCAGATTTAATAGAAGAAATTGTAAAATATGCAGTATATGAAGATAAAGATTTTACAATAAGACTTCATGCAGGCGAAACAGATGCCTTTAAAGATAATGTGGAAAAAGCTTTAGACTGTGTTAAATTATGTGTTCCAAATGGCAAAAAGGCACCACAAATTAGATTAGGGCATGGTTTATATGTGCCAGATTTAAATTCTTTAGCTGGAAAAAGAATTATAAATAAAATGAAAGATTTAAACATAGTTTTAGAGTTTCAATTATCATCAAATGTTAGACTAAACAATTTAATAAATTTAAGTAATCACCCAATGAAAAAATATTTGTCAGCTGGAATTAAATGTGTTCAAGGTACTGATGGTTGCGGATTTTATGGAATAGATACAATAGATGAGCAAATTGCTTTAAGAAATTTATTAGACATAGACGATAGTGATTTTGCTAAAATGAGAGATGTAGAAGATGAAATTATGGCAAAAAGAGAAATCTATTTTAAAGAAAAATCTAAAAAATTTGAAGAATTTTTAGCAGGTAGAACAATTGAACAAGCACTATTAGAAGAAGAAGAGAAAAATTTAAAAGAGTTAAATATAGAGCAAGCTTGTGAAGAAGATGTAAATAAGCTAAATTCTTATAAAGTATTTGAAGAAAAAATAGTTAAATTACCTACAGATAAAACACCTATAGTAATTGCAGGAGGAAGTTTTAATTCAAAAGGTAGAATAACTCTAATTAATGAACAAACTAAAAAAGCTTTAAAAGAATTATTAGAAAAAGTTGATGAAAAAAATACTTATATTTTAATAGGGCATAAGATGCAAGGATATGAAAGAGCAGTACTTGATATTTCTAAAGAACTAGGGAAAAGGTTTAATATTACAGCAGTTGTTCCAAAATATGTATCTGAGGAAATTAGAGTAAATTTAGAAAATAATAATGAATTAAATGGAATTTATGTATCACCAGACCCATCAGAGCTTGGAATTTACAAAAGCTTTAATTATGAAATATTTGAAAGAAGAAATTCAGTGGTAGTTGCTTTTGATGGAAATTCTCCAGTTTCTAACCTAATTCAAGAAGCAAAAAATGGTAAAGGAAATGCTAAAATATATGTAAATTCAGAAGTTGAACTATTAAAAGAAAAAGCAAATTCACTAGGTGGATATGTACGCTTATTTGGAAGCGACAATAACTTAGCAACAGAGGTTTTAGAAGACAATCCAGATATAAAAAAATGGTAAATTTTAATGAAATTTAGTGATGAATTATTGATAATATATTAAAAATATAGTAAAATAATTATATAGAATGAGGAGGTGCATAAAAATGACTGCAACAAAACAAAAATTATATAATACAATTAAATTGATTCCAGATTCAGTTGCTAAAGAATTATTAAATTATGCTGATTACTTAACTTCAAAGTATATTGAAAAGACTATGCCAAAAGAATTAATTATAAAAAACAGAGAAGATTTAAAGCAAAAATTAGGTAAAAGAATTGCCAAAATTGAAAGTGGAAAAGCAAAAATGCTCACAATTGATGAAGCCTTTGATGAAATAGATAGTGTATAATTGAGGTGACATAAGAATGCATAAATACAACGTTAAGATTTTAGATGAAGCTAAAGATGACTTGAAAGAGATTATAATATATATAAAAACAAAATTAAAAGAGCCAGAAATTGCTAAGCAACATAGTAAAGCATTCAAAGAAGAAATTTTAAAACTAAAAGATACAGCTGATATATATAATGTTATTGATAATGAAATAACAGGAAAAAGCGACATTAGAAAAATAAATGTAAAAAATTTTATGATTTTTTATAGAATAATTGAAGAAATAAAAGAGGTGCAAATTATTGCAGTGTATTATTCTGGAAGTAATTGGCAAAAAAATGTAAGATATAGATAAAAGCAGTATATAAATGGTTAGTTCCAAAGTGTGACTCTCCATCACTTAAATGATGGAGAGTCATTAGTTTTAAAATATAAATCAAATAACTCATAAAATATGATAATAATTAGAATATATTGGAGAAAATATAAAATGAATAATATAAAAAGTGAAGAAAAATTAGGAACAATGGAAATTAAAAAACTAGCATTTAACATGTCAGCTCCAATGGTTATTTCACTACTAACTCTATCTCTATATGATATAGTTGATAGCATTTTTGTGGCAAAGATAAATGAAAATGCTTTATCGGCTATATGTTTAAGTTTTCCAATTCAAAAAATGTTAATAGGAATTTCTTTAGGAACGTCTATTGGAATTAATTCATTATTGGCACGAAAATTAGGTGAGAAAAATAATAACGATGCTAGAAAAGTAGTAGGCAATGGATTTGTTTTAATGGTTTTCAGTTGGTTCTTTATGATATTAACAAATTTTATAATTTTAAAATATTTTTTTACTTTTTTTACTGGAAATGAAGAAATAGTACAAATGGGAAGAGATTATTTTGGAATAATAGGAATATTTTCAATAGGACTATTTATGCAAATATTCACTAAAAAAATTTGTGAATCAACAGGTATGTCTAAAAAAAGCATGATTATTGACCTTAGTGGAGCTGCGATAAATTTAATACTAGATCCAATTTTAATATTCGGATTTTATAAAATTCCAACATTAGGAATAAGAGGAGCTGCGATAGCAACTATTTTAGGACAAATTATTTCAGCTATAATAGGTTTTATTATTTTATATAGGAACAAAAAAGATTATTTTTTAAAAGAATATTTGAAATTAGATAAAAAAATAATAAAAGATATATATCAGGTTGGCTTACCAAGTATAATTATGGAATCAACATCAGCATTTTTAGTCTTAACATTAAATAAAGTATTAATTTCAATTTCCGAAGTTGCAGTAACTTACTTTGGAATATATTGGAAACTACAATATTTTGTAACAACTACCATATACGGACTAAATTATGGAATGGTTCCTATTATTGCATATAATTATGGAGCACAAAATAAAGAAAGAATTCAAACCACAATAAAATTATATATGAAAGTATCAATTATTATAGCACTTATTTCAATGGCTTGTTTTTGGATTATACCTAAACAATTATTAATCTTATTTAATGCTACTGACCATCTTTTAAGTGTGGGAGTAGTTGGAAATAGGATGTTATCTATAGCTTTTATATTTATATGTATTAATTTAATAATATCAAGTACATTTCAAGCTATTGGTAAAGGAAAGAATAGTTTAATTATTTCACTGATAAGAAGAATTATTATTAATATTCCTGTTTATATTTTATTAGGAAGATATATGAACTTAGAAATAGTTTGGGGTATATTTGTTTTATCTGAAATAATTGCTTTTATTATTGCAATAACAATGTTAAAAAGAGAAAAAAGTACAAATAAACTTATATAATTAAAAAAATTGCACAAACTATTCAAAAATACTAAAATTTGTGTTATACTATAAATAGAATGAAAGGGAGAGGAAGGTGTTAAAAATGCAACAATTAACTAATATTCAAGCAATAGAAACAGCAGTAAACCAACTAGGAGATTTAGTAATAAGTAAAAATAAAAAAAATAAAGTAGTGCTTATGACTATGGAAGAGTATAGAAAAAAAATATTAGATGATGAAATAGATAGAAAGCTTTTACAGTCAAAAGATGATTATGAAAAAGGTAAAATAAGAGATGCAGAAGATGTCTTTAAGGAGTGGGAAGCAAAATATGGAATATAAAATAGTAATGTACTATGGAGGAAGAAATTATTTAAAGGATTTACCATAAAACAAAAAAAGTTTGAATTTATAATAAATTCAAACTTTTTTTGCTAGAAATTTTGCGATTTACTGTTTACAAAATGTCGAATTTTGTAGTATAATAGTACTTAATAAAAAATGGGAAAAATAAAAATTTAAGGAGGATTTAAAATGGCAACATATTTAAAAGAAGTATCTAGAACATTTAATGAATATTTACTTATACCAAGACTTACTACAAGAGAGTGTACACCAGACAAAATATCTTTAAGAACACCACTTGTAAAACATAAAGTAGGAGAAGAAGCTAAAATTTGCTTAAATGTACCATTTGTTTCAGCATGTATGCAATCAGTTTCAGGAGAAGAAATGGGAATTGCACTTGCTAGAGAAGGTGGAATTGCATTTATTTATATGTCACAATCAATCGAAGACCAAGCAAATATGGTAAGAAGAGTAAAAGAAGAAAAATCAGGTTTTGTTAAAAGTAAATGGAACTTAAAGCCAGGAGATACTTTAAAAGATATTTTAAGAATAAAAGAAGAAACAGACCACTCAACAATTCCTGTAACAGAAGATGGATCACCTTTTGGAAGATTTTTAGGTATAATTACAAGTAAAGATTACAGAGTTTCAAGAGATAGTTTAGATAAAAAGGTTGAAGATATAATGACACCTGTGGAAAAAATAATTTCAGCAAAGCCAGGGCTTACAATTTCAGAGGCAAATGATATAATTTGGGAGAGAAAAATAAATTGCCTTCCAATTATAGATGAAAATGGAAATTTAAATTCATTAGTATTTAGAAAAGATTATGAACAACATAAAGAAAATCCTCTTTCACTTCAAGATGAAGAACAACGCTATATGGTAGGAGCTGGAGTAAATACAAGAGATTATGAGGAGAGAATTCCAGCTTTAGTAGAAGCTGGAGCAGATGTACTTTGCTTAGATTCTTCAGATGGTTATTCTGTTTGGCAAAAAGAAGTTATTGAATGGGTACATAAAAAATATAATGGTACAGTAAAAATAGGAGCAGGAAATGTTGTAAGCCAAGAAGGTTTCTACTACCTAGCTGAAGCAGGAGCAGACTTTATAAAAGTAGGAATTGGTGGAGGATCAATTTGTATTACTCGTGAAATGAAAGGAATAGGTAGAGGACAAGCAACAGCTGTAATTGATGTTGTAGAGGCTCGTGATGAATATGCTAAAAGAACAGGAATGTATATACCTGTATGTTCAGACGGAGGAATAGTAAATGACCACCATATAACGTTAGCACTAGCTATGGGAGCAGATTTTGTAATGATGGGTAGATATTTTGCAAGATTTGATGAAAGTCCTACTCAAAAAGTTAAGGTTAATGGAGAATTTTTCAAAGAATACTGGGGAGAAGGTTCAAAAAGAGCAAGAAGCTGGCAAAGATATGATTTAGGCTCTAAAAATGAAAAAATGTCATTTGTTGAAGGTGTAGATTCATACATACCATATGCAGGTTCACTTAAAAATAACTTGAGTGTAACAGTAAAGAAAATAAAATCAACAATGTCAAATTGTGGTTCGGCAAGTATTGAAGAATTACACGAAAAAGCAGTATTAACACCAGTATCAAATCTAAGTATACAAGAAGGAATGGCACATGATTTGACTATAAGAGATATATAACTTGATATTAAAAAAAGCTATACTGAACAGTAACGATATTTGTTACAGTTCAGTAAACTTTTGTACAAAGTAGCCAAACGCAGGGATTGTACTTTTCTTTCGAAAACTTGCAGAAAGAAAATGTCCAATCCCGACGAGATTTGGCGGATTTTATAGTACTTACTGAATAGTAACCGATATTTCCCGAAAAAGATAAGAAACCCTTGTCTTTTTCGGGATTTTATAGTAAAATATATACAAAAATTAGAGAAGAGGAAAAATATGAAACTCGAAGAATTTAATTATTTTTTACCTGAAGAGCTCATTGCTCAAGTTCCTATAAAAAATAGAGATGAATCAAGATTAATGGTATTAGATAAAAAAAATAAAACAATAGAACATAAAGTTTTTAAAAATATTATAGATTATTTAGAGCCAGGAGATTGTTTAGTTAGAAATAATACAAAAGTAATTCCTGCCAGACTTTATGGCAAAAAAGAAACTGGTGCAAATGTGGAATTTGTTTTACTTAAAAACTTAGAAGGAGATATTTGGGAATCAATTGTAAGACCAGGTAACAAACTAAAGCCAGGAACAAATGTAATATTTGGTGATGGAATTTTAAAAGCTGAAATTATGGATATATTAGAGCGGAGGCACAAGAAAGGTAAAATTCTATTATGAAGGAATTTTTAACGAGATTTTAGACCAAATTGGGCTTATGCCATTACCTCCATATATACATGAGAGCCTAAAAGATAAAGACAGGTACCAAACAGTATATGCAAAATATAAAGGGTCAGCTGCTGCTCCAACAGCAGGGCTTCATTTTACACCAGAGCTTTTAAAACAAATAGAACGAAAAGGAATTAAAATTGCAAATGTAACACTCCATGTAGGAATTGGTACATTTAGACCAGTAAAAGAAGAAAATATTGAAGACCATAAAATGCATACTGAGCATTTTTACATTAAAGAGGAAGATGCTCAAAAAATAAATGAAACAAAAAAATCAGGTAGAAGAGTAATTGCAGTTGGTACAACTTCTTGTAGAGTATTAGAAACAATTGCAGATGAAAACACAGGGTTTGTTAAACCACAAGAGGCAGATACAGGAATATATATCTACCCAGGTTATAAATTTAAATGTATAGATGGATTAATTACAAATTTCCACCTTCCAAAATCAACTCTTCTTATGCTAGTTTCAGCTTTTGCAGATAGAGAGTTTATATTAAATGCATATAAAGAAGCAGTAAACGAAAGATATAGATTTTTCAGTTTTGGAGATGCAATGCTTATAAAATAGGAAAAGGAGTAAACGATGGAAAATATGACAATAGAAGAATTTATTAATTTTATTCTTGATGTATCAGATGATGAAATATTTGATAGAAGTGGAAGTGGAAATTCTAAAATATGTTTTTTACATGGATATTGTTATGAGTTTGCGATAGTTTTACAACATTTTATTTCAAATAGTTTTATTGTTATTAATAATGCAAATGATCATTGTGCAATAAGATATCAAGGAAGAATTTATGATGCTTCAGGAGATATAACAGAAACATTTAGAGGAAGAATTGCTGAGCAAAGTGATATTTCGCATATGGAAGATAGGTTTAAAAAGAAATGTATAGGTGGAATTCGCATTTCTGAAATTTTAATAAAAGAAATATATCAGATTAATAAAGACCACGGAATATTTAATAAGTTACCTTTTTATAAAAAAGAGAAGTCACAAACAGTAAAGTCAAGGAGTTAAAGTATGGGATTTAAAGAACCTTTAGCCTATAGAGTAAGACCAAAAACATTAGAAGACTATGTTGGGCAAGAACATGTATTAGGAAAAGATAAAATATTATATAGAACAATAAAAGCAGACAGGTTATCTAGTTTGATATTGTTTGGACCTCCAGGCTGTCGGAAAAACTTCGCTTGCTCAAGTAATTTCAGAAACTACAAAATATAAATTTTATAAAATAAATGCAGTAACAGCAGGTGTAGCAGATATAAAAGCAGTTATAGAAGAAACAAAAAACTATATGTTAAACCCAACAGGAAAAGCAATATTATTTATAGATGAAATACATAGGTTTAATAAACTTCAGCAAGATGCCCTTCTTCCTTATGTAGAAAATGGAACAATTATATTAATTGGAGCAACTACAGAAAATCCATATTTTGAAGTAAATAAAGCTTTAATTTCTCGTTCAATGGTAGTAAACCTAAAGCCATTAGATGAAGAAGATATTTATAATATATTAAAAAATGCATTAGAAAAGCCAGAGGGTTTAAAAGAATATAATATAGAAATTGAGGAAAACACCTTAAAAAAACTAAGCAAAATATCAAATGGAGATGTAAGAACAGCCTTAAATGCTTTAGAAGTAGCTGCCCTTACAACACCTATGAATAAAGATTTAAAAATAGTAATTACAGATGAAGTTTTAAAAAATTGTGTTCAAGAAAAAAAAGCTGTTTTTGATAAAACAGGAGATTCTCATTATGATAATATAAGTGCTTTTATAAAATCAATGAGAGGGTCAGATGCAGATGCTACATTGTTTTATTTAGCAAGAGCATTAAATGCAGGTGAGGACCCAATGTTTTTAGCAAGAAGAATTGTAATATGCTCATCAGAAGATGTAGGAATGGCAGACCCAAATGCTTTAGTTATAGCAAACTCTGCAATGCAGGCAGTACATATGATAGGTATGCCAGAGGCAAGAATTATTTTAGCAGAAGCTGCAGTTTATGTTGCTAAAGCTAAAAAATCAAATGCATCATATTTGGGAATAGATAAAGCTTTAGAAGATGTAAGAACTAAAGATACAGGAGAAGTTCCAATGCATATAAGAAATGCACCAGTAAAACAAATGGAAAATTTAGGATACCACAAAGGTTATTTATATCCACACGATTTTCCAGGTCACTATGTAGAACAGCAGTATTTACCAGATAAGATGGTTGGAACAAAATATTATGTGGAAAATTAATGATAAATGAAAGGAAAAAAATGGATAATAATTTTTTTGAAGAAAATTTTATAATTGTGATAGGAAGAGATGGAAGAATTGATTCCATACCTAGAAAAGAAGGAGAAGTTCAACATAGTGAACCATTTTTAAGGTTAGATAAAAAATTAAAAATATTTGATGATGATGTAATATTGGCTACATCACAAGATTTACCAAATATAGTTGCAAAAAGGGGGTATATAAATATTTTTCCATTTTTAGTGTATGAAGGAGTTGAATCACAATTTGTAGTAGTTTTTCCATTTAACCCCTCAAAAGAGCAACTAGATTCATTAACTACTTTATATGGTGAATTAGAAACAGTTCGTATAGGTTATTTTGAAAAACCAGATGTAAGTGGATTCCTATTTTACAATAATTTAAAGGAAGGTTTTGAAAATTTAAAAAAATTTGTACAACAAAAATTAGAAGAGTGTAATAAAAGACAAATTAATAAAAAAGAAGGAATTGGAAAATAATGAATGTAGGTTTTATTTCATTAGGTTGTAGTAAAAACCTAATAGATACAGAAATAACAATTGGAAAATTTAAAGAAAAAAATTATAATATTGTAAATGACCCGAAAAAAGCAGAAATTATTGTAATTAACACTTGTGGTTTTATAGAATCAGCAAAACAAGAGGCAATAAACACTATTTTAGAAATGGCAGAATATAAGAAAAAAAGATGCAAATACTTAATTGTAATGGGGTGCTTAGTTCAAAGATATTATAATGACTTAATAAAGGCTCTTCCAGAAGTTGATTTATTCATCAAAATAGATGAATACAACAATTTGTGGGATAAAATAGAAGAAATTCCCAAAAAAGAACCGGTCCCAAATAGGAATCCCAAAAAAGAACCGGTCCCAAATGGGAAATTAAAGGAAATGCCAATGTTTGGTGAAAAGGAATATTTAACAAGAGAAGTTTCTACTGGGCAAAATTATGCATATTTAAAAATTGGAGAAGGATGCTCAAATATGTGCACATATTGTGCTATTCCATATATTAGAGGCTTATTTGTAAGTAGACCTATGGAAGATATTTTAGAAGAAGCAAAATTACTTGCCAAAAAAGGTATTAAAGAACTTATTATAATAGCACAAGATACGTGTAAATATGGAGTAGATTTATATAAAAAGCCAAAACTTGCAGAACTTTTAAACGAAATTTGTAAAATAGATGGTATAAAATGGGTTAGATTTTTATATAGCTACCCTGAAGGAATTACAGATGAGTTAATTGAAACTGTAAAGCAAAACGAAAAAATTTGCAAATATTTTGATATACCAATTCAACATATTTCAAATAATATTTTAAAAAAGATGAATAGAAAAACTTCTAAAGAGAATATAGAAAAATTAATAACAAAAATTAGAAAAGAAATTCCAGAAGCTGTCTTAAGAACAAGCCTAATTGTAGGTTTCCCAGGAGAAACAGAAAATGATTTTGAAAAATTAAAACAATTTATTCAAAAAACTAAATTTGACAAATTAGGGGTTTTTATGTATTCTAAAGAGGAAGGAACAGTGGCCTCAAAAATGCCAAATCAAATTCATTATAAAACAAAGCAAAAAAGGCATAAAGAAATTATGAATATTCAAAAAGAAATATCTAAAGAAAAACTAGAAAAAAATATTGGTAAAACAATTGAGGTATTAGTAGAAAATACATCTTTTGATGGAAAATATTTAATTGGAAGGACCTCAAAAGATGTGCCAGAAGAAGATGGAGTAGTTTATATAAAAAGACTTAAAAATAACGAAGACAAAATGAACAAATTTATAAAATGCAAAGTCATAGATGTTACAGAATATGATATGATTGCAAAAAAAATATAAGGAGGGATTTTTATGCCAGCAAGAAGTAAAACAGTTGAATTTCAAGAGGTTTTAGAATTTAGGAAAAGAGAAGCACGAAGAAGAGGTGGAGAAGTAGTAATTGATGAAAGAAGTGGAGAGATAGGAGAATATAATAATTATTATCATGATAATAAAGTATATTCAGGTAACTTGTATTTAATTTACGCAGAAACATATGATGGATATGCTAATTATATTTATGATAATTATGGAAGGTCAATTGCTACACTTCGTATGAAAAATGGTATTAGAGATTTTAGAATTGATAGTAATGTTAGAATTAATGAGGTTTTGTTAAGAAAACAAATACAAGAAGGAATTGAAAACATTGAGAGAAATTTGGAAGATACAGAAAACGGAAGTTCTCAAGGTGGGGAAGGAAGAGACAAAACAAAAGATAATAAGAAACAAGAGCAAGGAGATGAAAAGAGAAAAAATAAGAAAAGAAAAGATAGTAGTATAGAAGGTCAAGGTAATACATTAAAAAATCTTAAAGATTTTGGTATATCTTTGGAAAGAGAAAGTACGAGAATTAGTTTGCGCACTAAAGTTAATGGATACTACTTATGGCAAATATTAATCGATGACAGATTAAAAAGAAGATTACCAAAAGGAATGGATGAAAGAACCTTTAAGTATGGATATTTAACAGTAATAGATTCGAATAAATTAGAAAAAATAGATGGTAAAAAAAGAACTTTAGAAAAAACTTTAGCAATAACATCATATGATGAAAAAACTATTATAGAATTGGATGAAGAAACATTAATACCACAACCAAAATTAGATAGATATACTCAACAAAAAGTAGAAAAAGCAACTAACAATTTTAGAGATGGAAAAGAAGTTGCAGGACCAGAAAGCTATTTATTTAATTCTCAAAAAGCTAGTTATAAAATACCTAAAAACAGTACAAATTTTCATGTTGCTGAGGATTGGTATTTAGACATTGATTTGAATCAAAACATAGTAAGAGGAAAAAGATTACCTATTAATGAAAATAGAGATGAAATTTCATTTGTACAAAGAACAACTCAAGTATCTGAGCAAGCAAGTGAAATAGAAAAAGCAAAGCGTGGTAGAATAGTAACTAAATTAGAAGATGAAAGAAAAGAAAAACGTATAAATTCAGAAGAAAGAAAACAACAAGAAGGGTTAAAAAATAGAGAAACTAATGAGGCATTAAATGTAAGAAATGAGCATTTAAAAGAAATTGCTCAAAGAATTCTTGATTGTGAATGTAAATTTGAAAATGATTTCTTAGCTCAAAAGCAAAGCGAAATTGGAAAAGACAAAATGCATGAAAATTATAATTATGGCCAAATTTTAGAAAGAGTCAAACAACTTCACAATGAAGGGATGAGAGATGAGGATATAGAAAAGAAAATATTTATTGAAGCTTATAGTAAAGTTGGAGAGAACGAAAATGCAAAAGTACATGAATTGGGTCCAACAGATATAAAACATGCAGGATAAAATATTTTTAAAAGAGAGGAATTATAACAATATGGAGCAAGAAAATGCTAAAGGTACTATTGAAGCAATACTTTTTGCAGTAGGAAACGAAGTAAATATAAAAGATTTGCAACTAGTACTAGAAAAGTCAAAAGATGAGATTGAAGAAATAGTAAGAGTTATGAATTTAGAGTATAAAGATAATAATAGAGGAATTGAGATAATAAAAGTACAAGATAGTTTTCAACTTTCATCTAGAAAAGAATTTTACGAAGACATTTGCAAAATAGTAGATAAAAGAAGTAAACCAAAACTTTCAAATGCAGCAATAGAAACCCTTTCAATAATTGCATATAACCCAAGAATATCTAGAGCAGAAATAGAATCTATTAGGCGGGGTAAATGTAGATGGCACAATGTATAAGCTTTTAGAATATGGTTTAATAGAAGAAGCGGGAAAACTAGATTTACCAGGTAAACCTATGGGATATAAAACAACCAATGAATTTTTAAAAATGTTTGGTTACTCATCATTAAATGAACTGCCCGAACTGCCGAAGTATAAGCTAGATTCGAATAGGCAAATTGTAATTGATGAACTAGTAGAGCAAAACGTGAATTAAATATATGCGGTTACAATTCACAGCTAAAATCATCAAAAGTCCGCGCCAGAGATTAATATATAAATATTTTAAGAAAAATCGAAAGGTTACTACTTAGAATTAATTAATATATATTAATTAAGTCTAACCAGGAACATCAATTGCAGATTGAGCCGAGATTTTCGAAAAATAATTATATATTAATCGCATTGGCAGGACTAGATGAATTTTAAAGCTGTGAATGTAACTATTATTAATCTGTACAATAAAATTAAAGAAAGGTGATAAGGTTGAAAAATAATTACAATTTTGGCGGTGTTAAAATTTTGCTTAAAAATGCTCACATACACAAAGTATGCTCCGCTTTTTGCACAAAATTTTGCCTTGCCAAAATTTAATTCTTTTCCAACCTAGTTTGTGCCTTAGAAAGGAATGTGATTAAAAATGTCAGATAATGAAAATTATGTAAAAGAAATAACAAATATAGATGAAGACTTTGCAAAATGGTATACAGATATTGTAAGAAAAGCTGAACTTGCAGATTACACAGAAACAAAAGGATGTATTGCAATTAGACCATATGGTTACGCAATTTGGGAAAATATTCAAAACTATGCAGATAAACTATTCAAACAATCTGGTGTGCAAAATGCATATTTTCCTGTTTTAATACCTGAAAGTTTGCTTCAAAAAGAAAAAGACCATGTAGAAGGCTTTGCACCAGAAGTTGCGTGGGTAACAGAAGCTGGTGGAGAAAAGCTAGATGAAAAATTATGTATTAGACCTACATCTGAAACAATTATTACAACAATGTATTCAAAATGGTTAAGTTCTTGGAGAGACTTACCATTTGTGTATAACCAATGGTGTAGTGTTTTAAGATGGGAAAAAGAAACAAGACCATTTTTACGCTCAAGAGAATTTTTATGGCAAGAAGGACATACAATTCACGAAACAGAAGAAGAGGCTAAAAAAAGAACATTACAAATGTTAGAAATCTATGTTAAAGTTGCAGAAGAATTTTTAAGTATTCCTGTACTTACTGGAATAAAAACAGAAACAGAAAAATTTGCAGGAGCAGAAGAGACTTATACAATAGAGGCTATGACATATGATGGAAAAGCTCTTCAATCTGGTACATCACATTATTTTGGACAAAATTTCACAAAACCATTTGATGTAAAATTCCAAAATAGAGAAGGCAAATTAGAATATGCATACCAAACATCTTGGGGAATATCTACAAGATTAATAGGAGCAATAATAATGGCACATGGTGATAATAGAGGCTTAAAATTGCCACCAAAAGTTGCACCTATACAAGTAGAAGTTATTCCGATTGCTTTACATAAAGATGGAGTAGAAGAAAGTGTATCTAAAATATATGAAAGAATAAAAACAAAATTTAGAGTTGAAGCAGACTTTAGAAAAGAAGTTTCACCAGGAGCTAAATTTAATGAATGTGAAATGAGAGGAATACCACTTCGTTTAGAAATGGGACCAAGAGATATAGAAAACAACCAATGCGTTTTAGTAAGGCGTGATACATTCGAAAAAATAACAGTAAAATTAGAAGACTTAGAGCAAACAATTGAAGAATTACTAGAAGAAATTCAAATAAATATGTTTAATGAATGTAAAAAAAGAATGAATGCAAAAACAACAGAAGCTCACAATTTAGAAGAATTTGAACACAATATAAATTCTAACCAAGGCTTTATAAAAGCAATGTGGTGTGGGAATAAAGAATGTGAAGCAAAAATAAAAGAGCTAACATCTGCAAAATCAAGATGTATGCCATTTGTTCAAGAAAAAATAGATACAAAATGTGTATGCTGCGGAAAAGAAGCAGAAAAATTAGTAATCTGGGGAAGACAGTACTAAATGTTTGAAATTAAATGATTATTACTATTCACAGCTAAAATCGTCAAAAGTCCGCGAAGTCGATTAATATATAAATATTTTAAGAAAAATCGAATGTGATTGGAGCGATTGAGCAAGTTCTTAATGAATTTTATGGAAAGAGTTCAAGCTCGCCTTGGAAGGGTGCCATAAAAGGCATTTAGAAATTGCTCAGGAGCTCAATTGAGCCGAGATTTTCCGAAAAATATTTATATATTAATCTCGTAGGCAGGACTATTAAAATTAGAGATCTGTGAATAGTAATAATGGTTAAGCATTTATTTTTATTTTTTTCTTGCATTTTTATAGTGTATGTAGTAGAATACGAATAATAAAATTTTAGGAGGCTAGTTTTATGTATAAAAAGGTTGAATTGCCAGACGGTTATGTTGGTATGGAAAATAATGTTGCAAAACTTTGGAAAGAAAAAAACATAGTAAAAAAGAATTTTGATATGAACAAAGGAAAAAGATACTTTGTATTTTATGATGGACCACCTACAGCAAATGGAATGCCACATGTAGGTCACATAGAAACCAGAGTTATGAAAGACATAATTCCAAGATATAAAGTAATGAAGGGTTACTATGTGCCTCGTAAAGCTGGATGGGATACACATGGTCTTCCTGTTGAACTAGAAATAGAGAAAAAACTTGGTATTTCTGGAAAAGAACAAATAGAAAATTATGGTGTAGAAAAATTCATAAAAGAATGTAAAGACAGTGTTTTTAAATATGTTGGCGAATGGGAAAAAATGACAAACAAAGTAGGATTTTGGGTAGATATGGAAAACCCATATGTTACATACCATAATGAATATATAGAATCTGTATGGTGGGCTTTAAAAGAATTATGGAACAAAGACCTATTATATGAAGGTCACAAAGTAATGCCATATTGCCCAAGATGTGGAACAGCACTTTCTTCACATGAAGTTGCTCAGCGGATATAAAGATGTAAAAGATTTAACATGTATAGCTAAATTTAAAGTAGAAGAAAATCAAGGTTTTGAAAAAGATACATATATTTTAGCTTGGACAACAACACCTTGGACACTACCTTCAAACTTAGCACTTTGTGTAAATAAAACTTATACTTATGTACTAGTTAAAGCAAATGTTGGACTAGATGAAGAGCCAAAATACGAAAATTATATTTTAGCAAAAGATTTACTTCAAAATGTACTTAAAGAAATACCTTATGAAGTATTAAAGGAATTTAAAGGTGACGAATTACTTGGAATAAAATATGAAAGATTAATGCCATTTGGTAATATAGAAGGAAAAGCATTTGTTGTAATTCACGGAGACTATGTAAACCTAGAAGATGGTACAGGAATAGTACATATTGCACCAGCATATGGAGAAGACGATAGCTTAGTTGCTAAAGCAAATGGAATTACCTTTATAAACTTAGTTAATAAAGCTGGAAAATTTGTAGAAGAAGTAGAGCCTTGGGCTGGAAGAGCAGTTAGAGACTGTAATGAAGATATTTGCAAATGGCTTGCAGAGCAAAATAAGCTATTTAGCAAAGAAAAACATATGCACTCATACCCACATTGTTGGAGATGTGACACACCACTTTTATATTACCCAAAAGAAAGTTGGTTTGTAAAAATGAGCTCATTAAGAGATGAACTTGTTTCTAATAATAACCAAGTAAAATGGTACCCAGATACAATAAGAACTGGTAGATTTGGTAAATTCTTAGAAAATGTTATAGATTGGGGAATTTCAAGAGACAGATATTGGGGAACACCACTTCCAGTTTGGAAATGTGAATGTGGTCATATAGAATGTATAGGATCAATTAAAGAATTGAAAGACAAGGCAGTAGACTGTCCAGAAGATATAGAACTTCATAAACCATATATTGATAATGTACATTTAAAATGTCCTGAATGTGGCAAAAAAATGGAAAGATTTAGAGAAGTTATAGATTGTTGGTTTGATTCTGGCTCTATGCCATATGCACAACTTCACTATCCATTTGAAAATAAAGAATTATTTGAAAAACAATTCCCAGCAGGCTTTATATCAGAAGCAGTAGACCAAACGAGAGGATGGTTCTATACATTAACAGCCTTAGGAACAGCATTATTTGGAAGAACACCATTTGAAAATTGTATAGTTTTAGGACACGTTTTAGATGGAAAAGGTCAAAAAATGAGTAAATCAAAGAAAAACGGTGTTGACCCAATGCTACTATTAGATACAGTAGGAGCAGACGCAACTAGATGGCATTTTTATACATGTAGCGCACCTTGGCTTCCAACAAGACTAAGCTTAGAAAATGTAGAAGAAACTCAAAGAGGATTTTTAGCAACACTATGGAATGTATACTCATTCTATGTTTTATATGCTGAAATAGATAAATTTAATCCATTAGATTATAGCAATTTTAAATCAGAAAATATAATGGATAAATGGATAATTTCAAAACTTAATACATTAATAAAAGATGTAGACGAAAAATTAGATAAATATGACATAACAAATGCAGCAATAAACCTAGGAAACTTTGTAGATGAGCTTTCAAACTGGTATGTAAGAAGAAACAGAGAAAGATTTTGGGGAACATCTCTTACAGAAGATAAAATAGGAGCATATGTAACACTTTATGAAGTATTAGTAAAACTTTCAAAAATTTCTGCACCATTTATACCATTTATGGCAGAAGAAATTTACCAAAATTTAGTTTATGGCTTAAATAATAAAGAGCCTGAAAGTGTACATTTATGCTTGTGGCCAGAAGTAAATGAGCAAACAATTGATAATAAATTAGAAGAAGAGATGGATTTAGCATACAAAATTGTAAAATTAGGAAGAAGCGCAAGAAATTCTGTAAATATTAAAAATAGGCAACCACTTTCAAAAATGCTTATTTCTGCAAATAATTTGCCAGATTATTATAGCACAATAGTAAAAGAAGAACTTAATGTAAAGGCAGTAGAACTTGGAGCAGATATGAAAGAATATGTAAGTTTTGAAATAAAACCTAATTTACCTGTTCTTGGAAAAGATTATGGAAAGTTAATTCCAAAAATAAAAGAATGCTTAGCAGGATTTAACCAAATGGATTTAGCAATAAAAGTTCAAAATGGTGGAATAGAATACATTGAAATAGAAGATACTCAAATAGAACTTTCAAGCGAAAACTTGTTAATTACAATGCATGGCAAAGAAGGGTTTGCTTTTAGCGGTGAAGGAGAAATTGGTGTAGTATTAGATACAAATATTACAGAAGAGCTTAAAGAAGAAGGAATGCTACGCGAGATTTTATCTAAAGTTCAAAATATGAGAAAAGACAGAAACTTTGAGGTAATGGATAAAATTAATCTATATATTTCAGGAAACGAAAATGTAGAAAAAATTGCAAAGAAATTTGAAGAAATAATAAAACATGATACTTTAACAGAAAATGTTATTTACAATGAAAAAACTGCAGGTGCTGAAGAAGTTTCAATTAATGGAGAAAAAGTATTAATAGATGTAGAAGTAACAAAGAGAGCGTAACCGCTCTCTTTTTAGTATTGAAATTTTTGGTAATTTCTAAAAAACCCTTGTAAAAAAATTTTACTTTGATATAATTATTATCGATGATGACAAAAAGAACCGGCACCAATGTCCCCGAGGTGACAAAAAGAACCGGTACCGATGTCCCCTAAGTCACAGAAAGGATTGATAAAAGTGAATGATGAATTTTTAAAAAATATGTTAAAAGAGTACAAACCAGTAAAAGACAATTTAATACAAATTTTAAATGAAATACAAGAGCATTTTGGGTATGTTCCAAAAGAAGCTCAGCAAGCAGTTTCAGAATATTTAGATATTCCAATGGCAGAAATTTACGGAGTAATTACATTTTATTCAAGATTTAGTTTAAAACCAAAAGGAAAATATAATATATCTGTATGTTTAGGTACAGCATGCTTTGTAAAAGGGTCTCAAAAAATAATGGATAGACTACAAGAAAGATTAAAAATTGGAGTAGGAGAAACAACTAAAGACCGGAAAATTTTCAATAGAAGAAACAAGATGTGTAGGAGCATGTGGTTTAGCACCAGTATTTACTGTAAATGGTGAAGTATATGGAAAGGCAACTGTACAAAAGCTAGACCAAGTACTAGATGAACTAATGGCTGTTGAATAAAAATATTTATATATTAATCACGTAGGCAGGACTAGAAAAACTTGAATGCTGTGAATTGTAACAAATATTTCTGACTGTGTTAAAACTTTTTAAATATATATTACTTTTAGAGAAAAAATAAAAGAAAGGAATGACGATTTATGAAAACTATAGAAGAACTTCATAAAATTAGAGAAGAAAAGAAAAAAGAATTAGAATTAAGAGTAAACACTCAAGCAGATACACGCGAAAAACATATTTTAGTATGTCATGGTACAGGGTGTACATCTTCTAAATCACCTCTAATTTTAGAAAATTTTAAAAAAATATTAAAAGAAAAGAATATAGAAAATGTTAGAGTTATAAAAACAGGTTGTTTTGGTCTTTGTGCTAAAGGTCCAATTGTAATTATTAGACCAGAAGATACATTTTATGCTCAGGTAACACCAGAAGACTGTGAAGAAATAATTCAAACACATATTGTAGAAGGAAATAAAGTAGAAAGACTTTTATGTAAAGATATAGATGGAAAAAAAGTAGAAAAATTAGATGAGCTTTCATTTTACAAAAAGCAAAAAAGAATTGCTCTTAAAAATTGTGGAGTTATAAACCCAGAAAATATTGATGAATATATAGCTTTTGATGGATATCTAGCACTAGAAAGAGTTTTAACAAATATGACACAAAATGATGTTATAGCAATAATTTCTAATTCTGGTCTTCGTGGTCGTGGAGGTGCAGGGTTCCCAACAGGCAAAAAATGGCAATTTACAAAAGATGTTGAGGCTGACCAAAAATATGTAGTATGTAATGCAGACGAAGGTGACCCAGGTGCATTTATGGATAGAAGTATTTTAGAGGGAGACCCACACTCTGTTTTAGAAGCAATGGCAATAGCAGGTTTTGCAATTGGTGCAAATAGAGGATTTATATATGTTAGAGCAGAATACCCAATTGCAGTAAAAAGGCTAAAAATTGCAATAGACCAAGCTCGTGAATATGGAATATTAGGTAATAATATTTTTGGAACCGAATTTAGTTTTGATATAGAAATTCGTTTAGGTGCAGGAGCATTTGTATGTGGAGAAGAAACAGCACTTTTAGAATCAATTGAAGGAAAACGTGGTCAACCAAGAGTAAAACCACCATTTCCAGCAGTTTCAGGATTATGGAAACAGCCAACACTAATTAATAATGTTGAAACATATGCAAATATTGCACAAATTATACTTAAAGGTGCTGAATGGTATAGCTCAATTGGTACAGAAACATCAAAAGGAACAAAGGTATTTGCATTAGGTGGAAATGTAAACAATATTGGTCTAGTTGAAGTACCTATGGGAACAACTTTAAGAGAAATTGTTTTTGATATTGGTGGAGGAATTCCAAATGGAAGAGAATTTAAAGCTGCTCAAACAGGAGGACCATCAGGAGGTTGTATACCAAAAGAAAATTTAGATGTTCCAATAGATTATGAATCTTTAAAACAAATAGGTTCAATGATGGGTTCAGGTGGACTAATTGTAATGGATGATACAAAATGTATGGTATCTTTAGCTAAGTTTTATTTACAATTTACAGTTAGTGAAAGCTGCGGAAAATGCACACCTTGTAGAATTGGAACAAAAAGAATGTTAGAAATTTTGGAAAAAATTACTCAAGGAAAAGGAGAAGAAAAAGATTTAGAAAAATTAGATAAATTAGCTAAAAATATTATTAGAGCAAGTGTATGTGGACTAGGTCAAACAGCTCCAAACCCAGTATTAAGCACTATGAAATATTTTATGGATGAATATAAAGAGCACGTATACGATAAAAAATGTAGAACTAATGAATGTAAAGAATTAGCAAAAATTACAATAGACCCTGAAAAATGTAAGGGTTGTGGCTTATGCCAAAAGAATTGCCCAGTTGGTGCAATAAAAGGAGAGGCAAGAGACATAAGAACAATTGACCAATCAATATGTATTAAGTGCGGAACTTGTATTGCTAAATGCCCATTCCACGCAATAAGCTAAAAACAAATGAAAAACTTCGTCTTGCGTTGTTAAAATTGTTTAAAAACGCGGTCACATACAAAACGTATGCTCCCTTGCCTTTTTAAACAATTTTGCCTAGCAATACTCGTTTTTGATTTGTTTTAAAATTCATATAATTTTAAAAAAGAAAGGAAATTATAATAAAAGTGAAAATATATCCAAAAACTAATAGCAATTTATTAGGAGTAAATTGTTTAAAACAATATATACAAAAATACAAAGGAGTAGAAATACAAATTTTAACAAAAGATGATATGAACAGATTATATTCTATTATAAAACAAATAAAAGAAGAAATTCCAGAGATAGAAGAAATAACCATTCATCCACCATTAATAGATGAATATAATTTTGAGGTATTAACATATAGAAATTTTAAAAATGAAGAAGAACTACTTAAATTAATTGTAAAAATGTCAGAAGAATTTGGTATAAAAATAAATCTTTTATACCATACAAGCTGGAACTATCAATGTTGGAAAAGTAGTGGAGAAATAGAGGTATTAAAAGAACTTCTAGAGATTACAGAAAATACTAATGTAAATATTATTTTAGAAAATATACATTCATTGGTAGATATAAAAAATTGTTCAGTTTTGCAAATTGCAAAAGAAATTAATAATAATCATTTAGGAGTTTGTTTAGATATTTGCCATTTACATTGTGAAGCAAATATATTTAAGATAGAGTTTAACGAATTTTTACAAAATTATTTAAACAAAGAAGATTGCGAAAAATATATATATCAAATACACTTTTCAGGAACATTAAATAATGATGGATATATTAATAAAAAAACACATGGAAGAAAACATGATACAATAGAGAACTTTAAACAAGATTATGATATATTAGAAAAATATGGAATAGAAAACAAAATTATTGTTACTGAAGTGGGGGAAGAGGATTATACAACAAGGAATGACCAAATAGAAGAAATTAAAATGTTAGAAAGTCTTTGATAAAAAGGAGGAAATCCAAGATGGAAGAAAATTTAATTAATTTAACTATAGATGGAAAAGCTATTCAAGTGCCTCAAGGAACTACAATACTAGAGGCTGCTAGAAAAGCAAATATTGATATTCCAACACTTTGTTTCTTAAAAGAAATAAATGAAGTTGGAGATTGTAGAATGTGCATTGTTGAGGTTGAGCGGAAGAAGAGGTTTTACTACATCTTGTATTACAAAAGTAGAAGAAGGTATGGTAGTTAAAACAAATACAAAAGAACTTCAAGAGTCAAGAAGAGTTGTACTAGACCTTATTTTATCTAACCATAAAATTGAATGTTTAACTTGTGTTCGTTCAGGAAACTGTGAATTACAAGAATTAGCAAAAAAATTCAACATAACAAATATTGAATTTGAAGGAGAAATGCAAACACATAAAATAGATGAGTTATCTCCTTCAATAGTTAGAGATACAAATAAATGTATATTATGTAGAAGATGTGTAGCTGCATGTAAAAATGTACAAAATATAGGTGCAATATCTACTATAAATAGAGGTTTTGAATCATGTATTTCAACAACTGGGGAAAATTCTTTAAATGATGTAAATTGTACATTTTGTGGTCAATGCATTGAGGCTTGCCCAACAGGTGCTCTTCATGAAAAACAAACAACTGATGAAGTTTGGGAAAAAATAAATGACCCAGAATGGACTGTAATTGCTCAAACTGCTCCAGCTGTAAGAGTAGCACTTGGCGAAGAATTTGGTATGCCTATTGGAACTTCAGTTACAGGTAAAATGGTAAATGCTTTAAAAAGATTAGGATTTAACAAAGTATTTGATACAAATACAGGTGCTGATATTACAATTATGGAAGAAGCAAATGAATTTATAGAAAGATTTACACAAAACGAAAATTTACCTATGATAACATCTTGTAGCCCAGGATGGATAAAATATATAGAAATGAACTATCCAGAACTACTACCACATTTATCTACATGTAAATCACCACACCAAATGTTTGGAGCACTAATTAAAACATATTATGCAGAAAAAGAAGACATTAATACAGAAAAAATTTATGTAGTTTCTGTTATGCCTTGTATTGCAAAAAAATTCGAAAGACAAAGAGAAGAAATGAAAAATGAAGGCTTGTATGATGTTGACAATGTAATTACAACACGCGAGCTTGCTAGAATGATAAAACAAGCAAATATAGATTTTTTAAGTCTAGAAGATGAAGAATTTGACAGTCCAATGGGAGAGGCAACAGGAGCAGCTGCAATATTTGGAACTACAGGTGGAGTTATGGAAGCGGCTTTAAGAACTGCTCAAGATACTTTAACAGGTGAAGATTTACCAAAAATAGACTTTGAAGCTGTTAGAGGTGGAGAAGGAATAAAAAAAGCAACTGTAAATATTGCAGGAAAAGAAATAAAAGTAGTTGCTGCAAGTGGTTTAGCAAATGCTAAAAAAATACTTGAGGAAATAAAGACAGGAAAAGCAGACTACCAATTTGTAGAAATTATGGCATGTCCTGGAGGATGTGTAATGGGTGGTGGTCAACCAATAAAATCATCTAAAACAAGAGCAACAGTAGATGTAAGAAAATTAAGAGCAGATGCACTTTATACAATAGATGAAAAAAGTACAATTAGAAAATCTCATGAGAATCCAACAGTTAAGAAAATATATGAAGAATATTTAGAAAAGCCAGGTAGCTACAGAGCAGAAAAGCTACTACACACATCATATAAAAAGAGGGAGAAATATAAAATATAAAATCGGTGGAAAAACATCGATTTTTTTTATTTTGTTCGCTTGAAATTTTTAATCAAATAGGATATATTATTTATTGTAAATCAAATTTTTAATTCAAAAAACATTAATTTCTTTCAATAATCAAAAAATAAAATTCGCGATTAGAGGTGATGAATTTTTTATTTATTCATAGTAAGAAGGTTAAGAACTTATTAAGTTATTATGAATATAAAATTGACAAAAGTTAATAATAAAAAATAAAAAGGCATAAGTCGAAAAAAGCTTTAATTCTTTTTTCAAACTTGATGTGAACCTTTAGAAAGGAATGATTGAATTTATGGCAAAATTTAGGGAAAATGATTTAACGAATATTCTTAAAAATTTTAAAAATAAAACTAAAATACAATTAAAATTCGAATGTGGGTTAGAAGGTAAAATGATTTTAGAAGATGCAACAGTGATATATGATAGAGATTTTGGATTTATAAATATAAAGGGCAAAGAAGCTGAATTTAGAATAAACACAACTTTAGTACATGCGTATGAAAAAAATGATAATGAAATATCAATTTATTTGGAATCAATTATTCTAAAAATTGCTACTGTTCAATAGTAATGTTGAATGTTGTAGGTTAATGGTTTTAAAATCAAATAGTATGATATTTGGTGTAGAGGCAGGGTTCCACCCATGCACAAAAGATTTTTGACAATTTAATGTCTCTTCCATCTAAAAACCATTAACCTGAACCGTTCTATATAAATTTAAATTAATGTATAGACAATAAAAAATATAAGTGGTAAAATTTATATATACTTTAAGAAAAAAGGAAGTGAAAAATATGGTAGAAGATAACCAAATAAAAGCTTTAAAATCGCCATTTGCTATTAGAAAAGGCGAAATTAAGACCTTTGATGGTCGAGACCAGTATGTTTCAATGAACCAGGTCATACATAAAATTAATATTGGACAAATTACAGATATTCATTTTGCTATTTTATATTTAGTAAATGAATTTGAATTTATTACATCTAGACAATTGTTACAAATGTTGCAAATTAAAGGTATAGGCATAAAATCTCAAGATAAATTAAATAACAAGTTAGAGAGTTTAATTAAAAATAAAATTTTAACGAGATATTACTTTAATTCAGATGATGGAAAAGGCATTTATAGAATCTATTGCTTAGAAAAGATGGGGAAATATTTACTAGATACTCGTGATGATGTAGAATGTAAATGGCAACCATCTGATAATAGCAAACCTGTTGCTATGATAAAAAAAAGATTAGCTGGTAATCAGGTATTAATTGCATATTTAAAAAAAGTAAAAGTGTTTGATAGGTACACTGTAAAACCTGTTTTAAAGGCCAAAATTTTAGGTAAAATTTTTAAACCAAGTGGAGGAGAGGTAGTACTTACAAAATCAGATAAATCAATATCATTTTTATTTGAAGTAGTAAGAAGAGAAAAAGATTGGCAAACAAAAATTATAGATAAAATGAAATTTTATAAAGATTTTTATGATAATTTTATTCCAATGGATTCTGGTTTTAAATCTTTACCTCAACTAATTTTAGTTTGTGAAGATGACAAACATATGGCAGAAGTATTTAGAGAATTAACTATTAATAATATAGAATTTAAAAATATAAATTTATTGTATACAACAGATTTAAGACAAATTAATGAATCACTTGGAAATAGTTTAATTGAATTTAAATTAGATGAAAAAACTAATAAATATAAAGCAAATAATATTGAACTAAAATTGTTAAATTAAGTATAATTTTTATATAAATATCCCAAACTATTTAAGAGGTGTATCAGTTTGAAACACCTTTTAGAAAGGAATGGGATTTTATATGTTTAAAAAAGTTATAATTTATATTAGCATAATTAGTGTTTTAGTTATTGGAATATTAATTTATAAAAATATAAAAAAAGACAAGCAAGAAAAAAATAACAGTATGATAGAAGATAAAATAGAATTAAGTAAATTTGTTACAGATGATTGTATAGATGAATGGGAAGACTATGCTTTAACTAAACAAGAAGAATTAAGTAAAGTAAACAGTGATTTAACTGATGAAAATAAAACCTATATATTAAAAGCAGAAAAAGAATATATAAACATTTATTATTTAAACGAAAAAGGTGAAGCAGTTTTATACAGAGTAACCGAAATTCCAATACAATTTCTTAGCAAAGAAGATGTTGCTAAATTAGAAGAGGGAATAGAAGTAAAAGGACTTATAAATGTTAATCAATTATTAGAGGATTTTGAATGAAAATATTTTACACAAAAAATTATATGTTTTTTCAAATGAATACAAAAAACAGGGCTGTTTATTAATAACAAGCCCTGATTAATTTTATTTTTTGTGTTTTAGGTCATTAAATATTAAATTTTTTCCATACATAACAGCAGCAAACAAAGTTGAAACAAGTGCAATATAGTAAAAATAAATGGTAATTTTTGAAAGTTCTATAAATATTTTAGAAAGTAAAGAAAATACTATTGCAACAAAAAACATAACAGTTGCAAGTTTTCCATACCATTTACTTTGTATAGTAACAATTTGTTTTCTATATAAAATAAATGCAACTATAATCATTATTAATTCTTTTGAAGTTAAAATTACTAAAATCCAAAATGGAATAATTCCTTTCATAATTAGAGCAGAGATAGTACTAATTTGTGTTAGTTTATCTGCTAAAGGATCCATTAATCGGCCTAAGTCTGTAACTAAATTATATTTTCTTGCAATTCTTCCATCTAAAATATCTGTAAAACTAGCAATTACAAATATAATAAATGCAAATAAATAATATTCTAATAATATCAGTGAAAATATTATAGGCACTAAAATTAATCTTAAAACAGTTAAGTAATTTGGCAACAATTTTAAATTGAATTTTAGCATAATAATAGCGTTCCTTTCTTAAAAGTATATCCTCGTTTGGAAAAGAATTAAATTTTGGCAAGGCAAATTCTATTAAAAAGGCAAGGGAGCGTACAATTGGTACTCAGGCCGCGTTTTTAATAGAATTTAACACTGCCAAAATTGTAATTATTTTCCAAACGATAAACCACCATCTACATATGTAACATTTATAGTTTGCCCATTTAAAATTTCTTGTCTGAGTATTTTTTCTGCTATTTCATCTTCAATATATCTTTGAATAGCACGTCTAAGTGGTCTTGCACCATATTTTAAATTTGTACCTTTATTTAAAATAAAGTCTTTTGCTTCTTTAGATATATTTAATGTAATGTCTTTATCTTTTAGTACTTCTGAGGTATCTTTTAGCATTAAATCAACAATTTTTATTAGTTCTTCATTTGTTAAATAGTTAAATGGAACAATTTCATCAACTCTATTTAAAAACTCTGGTCTAAAAGTATCTTTTAATCTTTCTTCAATTTTTGCCTTTTGAGCATCCATATTTCCAAAACCAATTGAATTATTATTTAAATTTGAGCCAGCATTAGATGTCATAATAATTATTGTGTTTTCAAAACTAACAGTATTTCCTTGACTATCGGTTAATCTTCCATCATCTAAAATTTGTAATAAAATATTAAATACATCTGGATGTGCTTTTTCAATTTCATCTAGTAAAATAATTGAATAGGGGTGACGTTTAACTTTATCAGTTAATTGACCCGCATCATCATAACCCACATAACCAGGAGGTGCACCAATTAGTTTAGCAGTAGAGTTACTTTCCATATATTCAGACATATCTATTCTAATTATTGAATCTTCTGTTCCAAACATTTCGTAAGCTAAGGCCTTAGCAATTGCAGTTTTTCCAACTCCTGTTGGACCTACAAATATAAAAGATGGAGGTCTTTTTGTAGATTTAAGTCCTGCTCTATTTCTACGTATTGCACGAGCTACTGCATTTACAGCATCTTCTTGACCAATTATTTTTTTATGCAAGTTTTCTTCTAAATTAAGTAATTTTTGTGTTTCTTGTTCAGTTATTTTACTTACTGGAATTTTAGTCCAACTTTCAATAACATTTGCTATGTCTTGTATTGTAAGGTTTTGGACTTTCATTGTTGAATTTAATTTGTCAATTTCTTCAATTAAACGACACTCTTCTACTTTAAGTTGTGCAGCTTTTTGGTAGTCTTCTGTAGAGTCTGTAGTTACAGCTTCATCTTTTTTATTTTGTACATCCTTTAATTTTTGCCTTAAAACTTCTAATTTATATAAATCCTTATTTTCTAAATTTAATCTAGAACATGCTTCATCTAAAATATCTATTGCTTTATCTGGCAAGAACCTATCATGTATGTATTTTTCTGACATAATAACAGTTTGTTTTATAACATCTGTTGAAATTTTTACTTTATGGTAATCTTCATAATATTTTTTTATACCATCTAAAATACCAATAGAATCAGTAATTGAAGGCTCCTCAACAATTACTTGTTGGAATCTGCGCTCTAAGGCAGAGTCTTTTTCAATATATTTTCTATATTCTTTAATAGTTGTTGTTCCAATTACTTGAATAGAGCCATCTGCTAAAGCAGGTTTTAAAATATTTGCAGCATTCATTGAACTATCTGAATCAGAGCCTGCACCTGCACCTATTATAGAGTGAATTTCATCTATAACTAAAATAATATTTCCAAAGTTTTTACACTCTTCAATAATACCTTTCATTCTAGCTTCAAATTGACCTCTAAACTGAGTTCCTGCAATTACAGATGTCATATCTAACAAATAAACTTCTTTATTTAAAAGCTTGGCAGGTACATTTTTTGAGGCAATTTTAATTGCCAATGCTTTAGCAATAGCAGTTTTACCAACACCAGGTTCACCAATTAAGCAAGGGTTGTTTTTAGCTCTTCTATTTAAAATTTGTATAACCCTTTGAAGTTCGTTATCTCTTCCGAACAACCATATCTAATTCATTATTTTCTGCCTTAAAAGTAAGGTTTGTTCCATAAGTATCTAGGTATTTTTTCTTTTTATTTTTTGCTTTCTTTTTTTCAGGTTTTACTTTTTTCTTTATGTTTCCAGAAAAGTCTTCTTGAAATTCTTGGTTTTCACCATTAAAAATATTATTAAATATTGAGCCAATAGGGATGGCGCTTGCAAAAACTCTAGGAGTTTCTTTAAAATCCTCTTCATCAGAATCTTCAAAATTATTTGGCATTGGAATCTCGCCAAATTCTATACCATCAATATTTTGTAAATTTGCAGATAAGTTTTTAAATAGCCCTTCTAATTGCTTATTAATATCTTGAGAATTTGCATTAAAAGCAGATTGGTTTTGTGCATTTAATATTTCTTGAGTATTTATCCCCATTTTTTT
The DNA here is from genome assembly GCA_947168035.1 of uncultured Clostridia bacterium. Taxonomy (GTDB): domain Bacteria; phylum Bacillota; class Clostridia; order TANB77; family CAG-508; genus CAG-269. The sequence continues at coordinate 29,959 of CAMVKF010000005.1, forward strand.
AGCACAATCTATACATAATCCTTCCATTTGTCTTTTACCATTAGGTGTAATTTTACTAGAAAAAATTGTTGCTGTATTTTTATTACAATTTGAACATATCATAAAGTTATTCCTCATTTCCTTTTATTTAAAATTATATAATTTAACAACATATATAATACAGCAAAAAAAGCATAAAGTCAAATTTTTTTGATACTTTAAAGTTACTTTTCGCTATGCACTATAAAATCCGCCAAATCTCGTCGGGATTGGACGTTTTCTTTCTGCAAGTTTTCGAAAGAAAAGTGCAATCCCTGCGTTTGGCTACTTTGTGCAACAATTAAATAGTAACTTTTTTATAAAAAAACAAAAAAACTATTGATAAAAAATAACAATTTGTATATAATAAAATCTGAAAAAAAGATTTTGGAGGTAACAAATGAAGAATAAAAATGAACTCGATTATAAAAAATTAAAAATGACATGTGATCCTTCTGTGTTTCAATTTGAAACAACAGAAAATCTAGAGCCTATAACTACAGGAATTGGCCAAGAAAGAGGAATAAAAGCCTTAGAATTTGGGCTAAATGTTAATATTAGAGGTTACAACCTTTATGTTGAAGGCCCTAGTGGTGTAGGAAAAACAATGTACACCAAAAATTATTTAAATAAAATTGCCAAAAAGCAAAAAGTACCTTGTGATTGGTGCTATATTTACAATTTTTCAAATCCAAATGAACCTATTGCAGTTTCACTTCCAGCAGGTCAGGGTAAAGAATTTAAATCTGACATGGAAAGTTTTATAAAAGAAATAAAAAGAGATATAAAAACTACTTTTAATAATGATGATTTTGAAAAAGAAAAAGAAATTATAAAACAAGAATTTGAACAAAAAAGAGCAAATTTAATGGACAAGCTTGAAAAAGATGCAATGGAATACAATTTTCAAGTTAAATCTGCTCAAAATGGTATATATATGATGCCTGTACTTAATGGTAAAGCATTAAAGGAAGAAGAATTTGAAAAATTAGATGAAAATATAAGAAATGATTTTGAACAAAAATCAGAAACTGTACAACAAATGATAATGGATGCAATCTCAAAAATTAAACAAATAGAAAGAGATTCAGACAAAAAAATATCTGAATGGCAATCAAATGTTGCTTTGCTTACAGTAAATGTACATGTTAATTCATTAAAAACAAAATATAAGAAAAATAAAAAAATTAATAAATTTTTAAATGATGTAAAACAAGATGTTTTGAAAAATATTCCAACATTTTTAGAAGAAGATAAAAATGCTCAAGAAAATAAAGCTCAACAACTAGGGCCTAATATGCAAGCACAAGACCCATGCTTAAACTATAGAGTAAATTTATTTGTAGATAATAGTGAACTTGAGGGTGCACCAGTTATTATGGAATCTAACTATTCATATCAAAATATTTTTGGTAAGTTAGAATATGAAAACTATTATGGAACATTAAAAACAGATTTTACAATGTTAAAAGCAGGTTTAGTGCAAAAGGCAAATGGAGGTTACTTAGTATTTCAAGCAAGAGACTTATTAACAAATGGTATAAGTTATGAAACTTTAAAAAAGACCTTAAGAATTAAAGAAATTGGAATAGAAAATGCAGGTGACCAACGCTCATCTATGGCTATGATTTCTTTAAAACCAGAGCCAATTCCATTAGATTTAAAAGTAATTTTAATTGGTGATGACCAAATTTACCAAACTCTACTTTATATGGATTCAGATTTTAAAAATTTATTTAAAATAAAAGTTGAATGGGAAGAAAAAGCAGAATTAAATTCAGAAAATTTAAACAAACTTGCAAGAATTATACATGATTATTGTGAAATGCAGGGATTGTTGCATTTAGATAAAAAAGCTATGGCAAGAGTTGCAGAATATGCATCTAGAATGGCAGGAGACCAAACCAAAATTTCTACATTATTTAATGATCTATTCGAGGTAATTGGAGAAGCTTCAATTTGGGCAAAACTTGATAAATCAAAAATTGTAACAGAAGAATATATAGATAAAGCTTTATTTGAACAAAAAGAAAGAGTAAAAAAATATGATGCAATTTATACAGAGATGATTAAAGATAATAGTTTGCTTATTTCTACCTCAGGAGCAAAAGTTGGAGAGCTAAATGGTTTAACTGTTATGACAGTTGGAAATTCAATGTTTGGAAAGCCTGCGAAAATTACAGTAAATACATTTGCTGGTAAAACAGGAATTATAAATATTGAAAGAGAAATAGAAATGTCTGGTTCTACACATTCTAAGGGTGTATTAATTTTAAGTGGATATTTAGGAGAAAAATTTGCACAAGATATACCATTAAGTATGACAGCAAGTATTTGCTTTGAGCAACTTTACAATGGAGTAGACGGAGATAGTGCCTCAAGTACGGAGCTATATGGTTTACTTTCTAGTTTGTCTGAAATTCCAATAAACCAATCAATAGCTGTAACTGGTTCTGTAAACCAAAAAGGAGAGATACAACCAATTGGTGGTGTAAATGAAAAGATAGAAGGATTTTACCAAATTTGTAAAATGAGAGGTTTAGATGGTACCCATGGTGTTATGATACCTATGCAAAATGTAAAGAACTTACAACTACCAAACGAAATTATAGAAAGTGTAAAAAAGGGACAATTTAAAATATATGCAATTTCTACTATTGATGAAGGAATAGAAGTTTTAACAGGTGTCCCAGCTGGAAAAAAAGATAAAGCAGGAAATTACCCAAGGGGAACTATTAATTATTTGGTATCAGAAAAGCTTAAAAAATACGCTGAAATTGGCAGGTTCGAAAAATAATTGCGTTTTGGCGTTGTTGGACTTCGCTACGAAAGATGCTCATGTA
>CAMVKF010000006.1 GCA_947168035.1 uncultured Clostridia bacterium
CATTGTACTACATCTAAAGGTAGAGTAGAGAGTGTTGCTGAACATAGTTGGAGGATATCTTTAATGGCTTTTTTATTAAGAGGCGAATTTCCAGAAGTTGATATTGATAAGGTTATTAGTATGTGCATAATTCATGATTTAGGAGAATGCTTTACTGGTGATATACCAACATTTAAAAAAACTAATATAGACAGAAAAAAAGAAGATGAGCTATTATATGATTGGATAAATAATCTGCCTAAAAACATATCGGAAGAAATGAAAGCATTATTTGATGAAATGAATGAGCAACAAACAATAGAGTCTAAGCTATATAAATCATTAGACAAACTCGAAGCATTGATTCAGCATAATGAATCACCTCTAAGTACATGGTCAGAAAATGAATTTGAATTAAATAAAAAATACGCCTTTGATACAGTTGCTTTTTCAGAATGGTTAAGTAAATTGAGGCAAGAAATATTAAATGATACATTAAACAAAATAAGAATTGAAGGAGATAATAATGATTGACCATATTGCAGCATTAATATTTGATAGTGAAAACAATTTATTAGTTCTAAGAAAAAAGACACCAGATAATAGAAAAGAATGTATTTTACCTGGTGGAAAGAGAGAAAAAAACGAAACAGATGAGCAAACGCTAACAAGAGAACTTCAAGAAGAATTAGGTATAGAAGTTGAAAAAATGACTTATTATAAGGTTTATTATGATAAAGCTGTTTTTGAGCAAGGAGAAGAATTTAAGCAGACTACATATATTACAAAAATAAAAGAAAAAGAAATTGAAGTAAAAAATGAAATAAAAGAAGCTTTATGGATAAATTTAGATTATGAAAGAAAAGGGATAAAATGTAATCCAACACTTTCTTTACAGATTATTCCAGACTTAGTAAATGATGGCTTTATAAGTTGAAAGTGTCTATAACAACTATATATTTATAAAGGTATCTAATGATAAGAGATAGGTGGTGAGAATAATGAATATAAAGGAAGAAATAAGCAACTTTAAATCAATGGTAAATAGTTATAAATTAACCAGTTTAATAATAACAGCAAATAACATAGGAATATTTAATTGCTTAAATGAAAAAGTTAAAGATTTAAAGCAAATATCAAATGAAGTTGAAATCCCATATGATAGAATAGAACCTATATTAAATGCTTTGGTCTTTAATAAAATTATAAATAAAAATGAAGTTGGCTATTTTTTAGATGAATATAGGGATGTATTATTGAAAGATTCTAAATTAAATCAAACTGGTTATATAGATTTTGCTCAAACAGTAATGGAAAAATATAAAAATTTAGAAAATGCAATAAAAGATAATAATTTTTCATTTAATAATTTTAAAGAATTAACAGAAAAACAGGCTGAAAGCTTTATGAAAGGTATGCAGTCAAATGCTATGCCACAAGCAGAATATATTGCAAGCAAATATAATTTTGAAAATCATAATATATTAGATATCGGAGCAGGTGCAGGTACATATTTAATAACAGTTGCCAAAGAGTATAAGTCTGTTAAAGGAAAAATGATAGATTTACCACAAGTTTCAAAAATTCAAAATAAGAATATAGAAAAAGAAAATTTAATGGATAGATTAGTGTCTATTGCTTGTGATTATAATCATGACTTTCCAAGTGGAAATTATGATGATGTATTTTTGTTTGCAGTAATACATCAAGAACCTAGAGAGAATGTAAGGAAATTGCTAAATAATATTTATAATATATTAAAGCCAAATGGAAAGTTATTTTTAACAAGCTTTTTCTTAAATGATGATAAAATAAGTCCTGAATTTTCTGTCCAATTTGCAGTAGAAATGCTTGCAAATTCTAAAGAAGGAAAAGTATATACTCATAGTGAGATAAAAGGTTTGTTAGAAGATAGTAAATTCTCAAATATTGAAAGAATAGATGAAATACCAAGTTCAGCAACATTATATATAGCTACTAAATAGTACATATATGTTATATTTGAATATTTAAGAATTAAAAGATTACTTCTTAAAATTTTGATAATGATTTTGATAAATTTAATTGTTAAAAAGATAGAAGAGGATGTAAAAATGGAAGATTTTGTGAATTTTATAAAAAGAACTAATTCTTTTGAAAAAGAAAACTTTGAATTAGATGAAAAGTATTTTACTCCAATAGAATCGTTAAAACAAAAAATTAAAGAAGATAACACATTCAAAGATTTCTATGGAGATACAGTTGTTTTTGCACTACCAAATGAAATAAAAGAAAAAATAAGTAGGGTGATTGACTTTATATACAGCGAAGCACCTGAATGTTTTGCTAAAAGATTTCCTGATAAAACTCTTCATATGACTTTACATGACCTTGTAAACTCTGAAAATTTAAATAAAATACAAGCAGATATAACCAAAAACAAAAAACAAGTTGAGTTAATAAAAAAACAAAGCAAGATTCCAAACTATGATATTCAAATGAAAACAAACAATATAATCAATATGGTAAATACCAGTTTAGTATTTGCAATACAACCATGTACACAAGAAGATTACAAACATTTAATGGAATTATACAATATTTTTGAAGAAGTAAAAAAACTTCCATATCCATTTACACCACATATTACTTTAGCATATTACAATATAAATGGTTTTGATGAAAAAGCTGCAAAAAAATTAAGTAAATCTGTAACAAAGCTAAATCAAGATTCGTTAAATAAATTTGAATTTTGCGTAAGTACAAAAGAACTAATTTATCAAACCTTTAGAAATATGGAAGAATATTTCGATATCATAGCTTTTTAAAATTAAGCAATTTAGTTATATAAAAGGTTAAATAAATGGATAACCATATAATTAAATACAATATGGCTTACACATTGACTTTTTTAATAAAACATTATACAATCCGATTTGAAAATATTCAATGAAATCGGATTGTTTTTTAAAAAAATTGTAAAAACGCTTAAATATCAATAAATAATTTTATGTAGCAAAATTGTAATAATTATAAAATTAAGTTTATTATCTTCGAGATTAATAACACAAATTCTGTTATTATATAGTTAATCAAATATTTGATTAGAAATGGAAGGATGAGAATATGAATAATTTAATAAGTGTATTTAACAAAGCAATAGAATATATAGAAGAAAAAATAAAAAGTAGCGAAGAAATAACAAATAAAGATATTGCCGATGCTTGTGGATATGAGCAACATTACTGTTCTAAAATTTTTCAAAAGTATGCTAATATGAATATTCAAGAGTATGTAAAAAGAAGAAAAATGTCAAATGCTTTTTATGATTTAATAACATCAAAGAAAAACATTTCAGATATTGCAGAAAAATATTTATATAGTGCTGATGGATTTACGAAGGCTTTTAAAGAGGTTTTTGGTATTACTCCAATACAATTAAAACGCAGAGAAAAAGTGGAGAATATAAATGATAGTTTTATGAATCCTATACATATTGAAGATTATTCACAATATATTGGTGAACCTAAAAGCTATATTAAAGAAGAAGAAAAAATGAAATTTGTAGGAGTTTCTGATTTGGATTTGTTTTCAGAAAACATTCAAAAAATAGAAAATGATTTTGAAAATATGGCTATTATGAATGAAAACGGAAAGCTGTTTGAATTATCATTTTATTCAGATAAAGAAAGAAAAGATCAAAATACATTTTACGCAAATTATTATAGTCCGTTTGGATATTATCCTGAGAATTTTACAATAATTAATGTTCCAAAACAAAAATGGGTTATCATTAATGCAGAAGGTATAGATAAAGATATTGTTATAAGTGCTATAAAATCATATTTTTATAATGAATGGGTAAAAAAGCATAAAGAATATGAACTTGATGATAATTATGAAATAGCTTTTGAATGTTATAATGATGAATTTTTGGAAGATAATTATCCATTGACGAGGTGCGAAGTATGGTTCCCAATAAAAGAAAAGAAATAATTATTGATTCAGATTTAACAATAGCGGAGTTAAGCCTTCTTTTCCTTGAAAATAAATATAAAAAGATTTCACTGAATAGTTATGGTACTTATCAAGATAGACTAGAAATTATAAATGAATATTTAGGAAATATAAAATTAAAAGATTTTAATAAAGATAAAATTAAAGATTTTGAGATTTATCTTAATGAAGAAAGAAGATGGAATTATACTTCTAAACCATCAAATAGAACAATTACTGAAATAATGAATGTTCTTAATCAGTTGTTAAAAGAAGCAATAAGGTGGCATATGCTTGATAAAGACTACAAGTGTATTATTATGGAAAAAGTAGGTAAAAACGATAGAATTAATTTGATTGAATTAAAAAAGAGTATTTATAGTATTCAAAAAAGGATGATTGCTAACAATATAAATAAAATTTGGTAAAATATGAAGAAATTACATTACTTAAATGATAAGAAAAGGCTAAAACATATTTAATATTTAGCTCTACAAGATGTAGATAAAAACATAAACGAGAGTTCAATGTGAACCCTCGTTTATGTTTTTTCTATATAATATAAAGCTCTACTAATAAAATCTTTAGTAGTAATTTTATAATTGGAAGTAAAAACTTTTTGCAAATTTACATCTTTTAAATGTTTGGGGTAAAGTGTACTTACAGTTTTATCCATAGCAGATTGAATGCTATCAGAATGAGATATATGGTACCTTCCAGCAATTTTTTTAATTATATTTGAAATATTTATATCATATGAGTTATCATAATAGGCAATACATATTGCAGCTTTTAAATAATTAGAACCTTTGGTGTATGGCTTTATGTCTAAGTTTGAAAATAAAGTATCCAAGTCTTCTTTAAAAGTAGGTTTAAAACTCTCATCATCTTTAATTTCACGTGTTTTGTCAATTAATTTGTCATAATCAATGGGTTTGGAAAAAATCCATTTTATTTTTTTGGGGTTTGTTAGTTGAGAACGAAAAAGTGTATCACCTGAAATAACAATAATGTTACTTTTTGAATCAAAATTTGTATCATTAGATAAGAGATTGATAAAAAAGTCAATTTCTTTTTTTTTACCTAAATCAAGCACATTGATTTTTTTATAAAAGTATGGTAATATGCTAAATATATATTATATAGTTTTATATAATTTTACTTATACTTATTTAGTTTAAAAAATATAAAATAGTGACCATTTAGTGACCAAATTCGTGTAATGCGAAAAAAACGACTTTTTTTAGATAAAAAATTTAATGATTTTTTACCAAATTACACGAATTTTAACAAGAATTACACGATTTTTTGGTTGATAGTAATCACTTTTATAGGTCACTACGGAGGACATATGTTCAATTTAGTATCAAATTATAAGCCTACTGGGGATCAACCAGAGGCAATTAAATATTTATCAAAAGGGATAAAGGATGGCAAGAAATACCAGACACTTCTTGGGGTTACGGGTTCTCGGAAAAACCTTTACAATGGCAAATATTGTAAATGAAGTTCAAAAACCAACACTAGTTTTAGCACATAATAAAACCTTAGCAGGACAACTTTATAGCGAATTCAAAGAGTTTTTCCCTCGGCAATAGAGTAGAGTATTTCGTTAGCTATTACGATTATTACCAACCAGAAAGCTATATAGCAAATACAGATACATATATAGAAAAAGATGCATCAATTAATGATGAAATAGATAAATTAAGGCATTCTGCTACTCTTTCTCTATTTGAAACAAGAGATGTTATAGTTGTTGCATCAGTAAGTTGCATATATGGTTTAGGAGACCCTATTGATTACCAAGAAATGATGATGTCTTTAAGGCCAGGAATAGTCAAGTCTAGAGAAGATGTTATGAAAAAATTAGTTAGTATGCAATATGCTAGAAATGAAATTGATTTTAAAAGGGGTACTTTTAGAGCTAAAGGAGACATTTTAGAAATTTATCCATCTTCAAATGGAGAGGCTGCTGTAAGAATCGAATTTTGGGGAGATGAAATTGAAAAAATTCAAGAAATTAACCCACTAACAGGAAAATCAATCCGGAACAAGAGAACATATACTAGTACCTCCAGCCTCACAATATGTAACAAGTAAAGATAAAATGGAAAAAGCAATTATTACAATAGAGCAAGAACTAGAAGAGCGTATAAAATACTTTAAAGAGCAGAATAAATTAATAGAAGCACAGCGTATAGAAGAAAGAACAAATTTTGATATAGAAATGATGAAGGAAACAGGCTTTTGCCAAGGCATAGAAAATTATTCAAGACATATTAGTGGAAGACCAGCTGGTTCTCCACCATATACCTTATTTGACTATTTTCCAAAAGATTTTCTATTATTAGTAGATGAATCACATGCTACTATTCCACAAGTTAGAGCAATGTACAATGGAGATAAATCAAGAAAAGATTCATTAGTAAATTATGGTTTTAGATTACCTTCAGCATATGACAACAGACCACTTAAGTTTAACGAGTTTGAAGAAAGAATAAATCAAGTTATATTTGTAAGTGCAACACCTGCAGATTATGAAAAAGAACATTCAAAATCCAATATAGTAGAACAAATAATTAGACCAACAGGACTATTAGACCCTAAAATTGAGGTAAAACCTGTAACTAACCAAATAGATGATTTAATAGAACAAATTAGAATAAGAGTAGAGAAAAAAGAAAGGGTTTTAGTTACAACATTAACGAAAAAACAGGCAGAAGATTTAACAGCTTATTTAAAAGGTTTAGATATAAAAGTAAACTATATGCACTCAGATACAAAGGCATTAGAGAGAATGGAAATAATTAGAAATTTAAGGTTGCGGAGAATTTGATGTACTAGTTGGAATAAACCTATTAAGAGAAGGTCTAGATATTCCAGAGGTATCTTTAGTTGCAATTTTAGATAGTGACAAAGAGGGCTTTTTGCGTTCAGAGCGTTCTTTAATACAAACAATAGGACGAGCAGCAAGAAATACAGATGGAACAGTAATAATGTATGCAGATGAATTAACAGAAAGTATGGAAAAAGCAATTAGCGAAACAAACAGAAGACGCAAAATTCAAATTGAATATAACCAAAAAAATGGCATAACACCAAAAACAATTCAAAAATCTGTAAGAGACTCAATAAAAGCTGTACAAACAGAAAACATTGAAGTTGAATTTAAAGAAAACAAGGATGAAGACATAAGAAGTGTTATAAACAGGCTAACAGAGGAAATGCTAGAACACGCAAGCAAAATGGAATTTGAACAAGCAGCAGAGCTAAGAGATAAAATAAAAGAATTAGAAAAATTAGTTTAAGTAAATGATACAAGAGGTATGAAGAAAAAAATACTTATCGATTTTGCTTATAGGAAGGAATGAGGTGTTAAAATGTTAGAAAAAGTAAATAGCCCAGAAGATTTAAAAAAATTAAATATAAAAGAAAAACAACAATTAGCTGAAGACATAAGAAAATATATTTTAGACATTATATCTAAAAATGGAGGACATTTAGCTTCAAATTTGGGTGTTGTGGAACTTACATTAGCACTAGAAAGTGTGTTTGATTTAAATAAAGATAAACTTATTTGGGATGTTGGACATCAAAGTTATGTTCATAAAATATTAAATGGTAGAAAAAATGAGTTTGAAAATATTAGAAAAATAAACTGTATAGCAGGTTTCCCAAAAACAATTGAATCTAAGACAGATTGTTTTAATACAGGTCATAGTAGTACTTCTGTTTCTGCCGCAATGGGAATGGCAAAAGCAAGAGATTTAAGAGGACAAAAGCATTCTGTAATTGCTGTAATAGGAGATGGTGCACTTACCGGAGGAATGGCATTAGAGGCTATAAACCATATAGGCTGTACAAAAACTAATGTTATAGTTATATTAAATGATAATGAAATGAGTATATCTAAAAATATAAGTGGAATTAATCTTTTTTTAAGTAAACTAAGAGCACAAAAAGTCTATACTATGTCAAATAAATCAGTGAAAAAGGTATTAAATATAATTCCAGTAATTGGACCATTTTTAGTAAAACTAATTCGAAGAATAAAAAAGGGAATAAAACAGCTTATTATTCCAAAAATGTTTTTTGAAGATATTGGTTTTAAGTATTTAGGTCCAATAGATGGACACGATATAGAAGAATTAGAAGCCATTCTCGTAAAAGCAAAAAAATTAGAAGAACCTGTTTTAATACATGTTCTAACTAAAAAAGGAAAAGGCTATAAAATTGCCGAAGAAAACCCTGATAAATTCCACGCAACAGGACCTTTTAATATAGAAACAGGAGCACCCAAAAAAGCAAAAGCTAAGGATTATTCAAAAGTATTTGGCGAAAAGTTAGTCCAAATGGCCGAAAAAAACAAAAGAATTGTTGCAATAACTGCAGCAATGAAAGATGGAACAGGGCTTTCAGGGTTTGCTAAAAAATATCCAGAAAGATTTTTTGATGTAGGAATTGCAGAACAACATGCAATAACTTTTGCAGCAGGTTTAGCAAAAGCAGGAATGATTCCATTTGTTCCAATTTATTCTTCATTTTACCAAAGAGCATATGACCAAGTAATTCATGATGTTTGTATGCAAAAATTACCAGTAATTATGTGTGTAGATAGAAGTGGAATAGTAGGTGCAGATGGAGAAACACACCAAGGAATATTTGATTTATCATTTTTTAAAATAGTGCCAAATCTAGCTATTATGGTACCAAAAGACTTTCGTGAACTTGAAAGTATGATGGATTTTGCAATAAAATTAAATAAACCGGTTGTTATTAGGTACCCAAGAGGTGGAGAATCTGATTATAAGTTTCAAATACATACTAATATATTATATAAAAAAAGTGAGATATTAGCAAAAGGTCAAGATGTTACAATTTTAGCTATTGGAAACCAAGTAAGTAAGGCTATGAAGATTTCTCAAAAATTAAAAGAAAAAAATATTTTAGCAGATGTAATAAATGTAAGATTTTTCAAACCTTTAGATAAATATACAATTTTAAGATCAATTTCAAAAACCAGGTTTGTTATTACAATAGAAGATAGTACACTAATTGGAGGGCTAGGAACTAGTGTTAAAGAATTGATAGCAGAAAGAGAAATACAAAATGTAACAATAAAATCATTTGGTTATCCTGATGTGTTTGTAGAGCACGGTGCCGTAAAAGAATTAGAAAAAATGTATAAAGTTGATGAAAAATCCATAACTGAATATATAGTTAATGAGTTAAAGAAAAGGAAATTATATAAATGAAAAAAGTTGGATTTACAATTGGAAAATTTGCACCTTTACATAAAGGGCATCAATTTTTAATAGAAACTGCAATGGAAGAAATGGATGAATTCTATATTGTTGTATATGACACAGATATAATAAAAAATTCTGTTCAGGAAAGGGCTAATTGGATAAAACAGCTTTACCCAAAAGCAAAAATTATTTTTGCATTTAATAGTCCAAAGCAATATGGTTTAGATGAAAAAAGCGTAAATATACAAATGGAATACTTATCTAAATTAATAAAAGATATTCCGGTAACACATTTTTATAGTAGTGAACCTTATGGAGAAAAGGTTGCTGGATATTTAAATATTACCAATAGAATAGTTGACAAAGAAAGAACGATGATTCCGATTTGTGCAAATTCGATAAGACAAGATTTAAATAAAAATTCTAAGTATTTAGAAGAATTTGTGTATAAGGAATTTAAAATATGATTTAAATAACAGATTTTACTTGACATTGAAAAAATATATTATATAATTATTATAGTTTATAGTTAAAGAGGAAATAGTTTGAAAATAATTGCGTTTTGGCGTTGTTAGACTGCTATCTCAAAGATGCTCGTGTACAACTCGTACACTCCGCTCTTTCTCATTTGTCCGCCTAGCCAAAAGCACAATTCTTTTACAAACTAGGTGTGCCTAAAAAAGGAATGGAATTTTACATGAAAAATAATATTTTTGGATATATTTTTATATTATTTATTATAATCATTATGGGTTTTGCTATATATAGAGTAAAAATAAAAGATGGTAATAAAGAAGAAAATAGTAATATTACAGCTACTGTTAATGGAGACATAAAAAAAGGAACTAAAATGACACTTGCAATTTCAAATTTTGATACTATCAATCCAATAATTACTCATAATAAAAAAGTACAAGATATAGATAAACTAATTTATGAGCCACTTATAGGGGTTACAGAAGACTTTAAATTAGATTATATCTTAGCAAAAGAATGTGCAAAAAGTTCAGGTAATACTTATATTATAAAATTAAGGCAGGCAGTAAAATGGTCAGATGGTAGTAAATTTACAAGTGATGATGTTAAATTTACAATAGATAAACTAAAAGAAAGTGAATCTTCAATTTATTCAAAAAATGTTAGCAATATTCAAGAAGTAGACATAATAGATAATTATACCTTAAAAATTATTTTATCTAGTAATATTAACAATTTTGAATATTATTTAAATTTCCCTATTTTAAGTAATAGTTATTATAAAGACACTGATTTTTGGAATACAGAAAAAAATAAAGCACCAATAACAACAGGAGGTTTTACAATTTCAGAAGTTACTAATAACACCATAATTCTTGAAAAAAACAAAAATTGGTGGAATAAAGAAAAAAAATCTACCATAGAACAAATTACCATAAATCTATATTCAACAGTAGCAGAGATGTACAATGCTTTTAAAATGGGTAGTATTGATTTAATTTCAACACAAAATAGTGAATACCAAAACTATATTGGAACAATTGGTTATGATATAAACGAAATTGAAGGCAGGGAATTTGTATTTTTAGCATTAAATGTAAATAGTAAATACCTTTCAGATCTTAATTTAAGAAAAGCAATAAGAGCAACCATAGATAAAAATAGAGTAATATCAAATTCATTTGGTTCTATGTATAAACCTGTAAATTTTCCATTAAATACTACAAATTATTTAATACAAGAAGGTGAAGAAAACTTTTATAATTTGGATGAAAAGTGGAATTTACTAACTACAGCTGGATGGGAACAAAAAAATGGAGTTTGGCAAAAATTAATTAATTATAAAGCAAATAACATAAACCTAAATTTAGTTGTAAGGTCTAATAATTCGGTATGTACAAGAGCTGCTGAAGATATAAAAAATCAATTACAAGAACAAGGAATATTTGTAAATATTATTTATGCAGATGATGGTTTATATAATTCATATCTTAATAATGTAAATTATGATATGATGTTATGCAGCATAAATCAACCAATAGCTCCAGATATGAATATATATTTTGGCAGAAATAATTTAGCAAATTTTTATAATGATGAAGTAAATGAAATATTGAATTTTATAAATAATAGTTCAGATGAGAATGAATTAAAAGCTAAATACCAAAGGTTATATGATATTTATAATGAGCAAGTACCATATATTGGGCTTGCAAGAAATAAAGTGTTAGCTTTAAAAAATACTAATTTAGTTGGAGAGATAAAGGCAAATTGGTATAGTATGTTTTATAATGTGTATGAGTGGTACACATCAGATTAGTTTGAAAAATAATTACAATTTTGGCGTTGTTAAAATTTTGCTTAAAAATGCTCACGTACCTTATGTACGCTCCGCTTTTTTCACAAAATTTTGCCTTGCCAAAATTTAATTCTTTTCCAAACTAGAGAATTATAGCCATTGTTGCTGGTCAGCCTTAATTAATATATATTTTTGAATGGAGCGCGTAAGGCGAGCAACCGAAGTGTAAGCGAAGGGCGACTGGAGCAATCAACCTATGCGATCTTAAAATATAAAAATTTATTTTTATATTTTAAGATGGGGAAGATTGCGACACCAAACGAAATGAAAAAATATATATTAATTAAGGCTTACTAGCAACATCTTGTAAACTAAAAATAAAAAAAATATAAAAAAACTCTTGACAAAAAAATATTAATAATGTAATATATTTTTTGTCAAACATAAGTTTGAGAAAAAGGAGGAGAAAATAATGTCAGAAAGTAATGAAAGAAAAAAAGCATTAGATGTTGCGTTAAGTCAAATTGAAAAACAATTCGGAAAGGGCTCAGTAATGAGACTTGGGGAATATAAAGCAATGGAGGTAGAATCAATTCCAACAGGAGCTTTAGCTTTAGATATGGCTTTAGGAATTGGAGGACTTCCAAGAGGAAGAATAATAGAAATATATGGACCAGAATCATCAGGAAAAACTACTTTAGCATTATCTGCAATAGCAGAAGCACAAAAATTGGGTGGAGAAGCTGCATTTATAGATGCAGAACATGCATTAGACCCAGTACATGCAAGAAAACTAGGAGTAGATATTGATAATTTAATAGTATCTCAACCAGATACAGGGGAGCAAGCATTAGAAATTACAGAAAGCCTAGTTAGAAGTGGGGCATTAGATATAATAGTTGTAGATTCAGTTGCAGCTCTTGTTCCTAAAGCTGAAATAGATGGAGATATGGGAGATTCACATATGGGTCTTCAAGCAAGACTTATGTCTCAAGCCTTAAGAAAGCTAGCAGGAGCAATTAATAAGTCAAAAACAGTATTAATATTTATAAACCAATTAAGAGAAAAAATAGGAGTAATGTTTGGTAATCCAGAAACAACAACTGGTGGCCGTGCACTTAAATTTTATGCATCTGTAAGATTAGATATAAGAAAAATTGAACAAATCAAACAAAACGGAGAAGTACAAGGACATAGAGTTAGAGTAAAAGTTGTTAAAAATAAAGTTGCACCACCATTTAGAGAAGCAGAATTTGATTTAATTTATAGTGAAGGAATATCAAAAATAGGAAATATAGTAGATATGGCTGTAAACTTAGATATAATTGCTAAAAGTGGTTCTTGGTTCAGCTATAATGGCGAAAAAATTTGCCAAGGTAGAGAAAATGTTAAAAAATATTTAACAGACAACCCAGAAATAATGAAAGAAGTTGAACAAAAAGTAAGAGCTGACTTTGAAAAAGCATTCGAAAAAAGTCTAGGTGAAGAAAAAGAAGAAACAGACGAAGATGAGGAATAAAAATTAAAAATTAGGGGCAAACAAAAAGATTTTTTTGTTATGCCCCTAAAATGTAAAAAATGATGTGAAAAATTGATTGACAATATCCAATTTCTATGGTATAATTCTTTACTGTAATCCGCTTAGTCAAGGTACTTAAATGTTACAAATTACAGTAACTACCTGAGATGTAAGGATTAGCGAGTATACAAAAAAGGGAGGTGCATTTTAAATGTACGCAATAATTGAAAGCTGTGGAAGACAGTACAAAGTTTCAGAAGGAGATGTAGTATTTTTCGAAAAATTAGATGTAGAAGAAGGAAAAAATGTTAAATTTGAAAACGTAGTTCTTGTATCTAATGATGGAAAAGTACAAGTTGGAGCTCCTTATGTTAATGGAGCTGTTGTTGAAGGAAAAGTTGTTTCTCACGGAAAAGCTAAAAAAATAATAGTTTTCAAAATGAAACCTAAAAAAGGTGAGAGAAAAACACAAGGTCATAGACAACCATATACAAAGGTTGAAATAACTTCAATTAAAGTAGCTGCAACTACAAAAAAAGAAACTGTAGCTGAAAAAAAGCAAACTGCAAAAGCAGAAGCATAACATTTGAATAAAAGAAATGAAATAAATATTTAAAAACGAAAGGAGCTGAATTTAATGGCACATCACGTTGGGCAAGGTAGTACAAGAAACGGTAGAGATAGTCAGTCAAAACGTTTAGGAGTAAAAAGAGCAGATGGTCAATTTGTTAGAGCTGGAAATATTCTAGTAAGACAAAGAGGAACAAAAATACATCCAGGAACAAATGTAAGTATTGGTTCAGATGATACATTATTTGCATTAGTAGATGGAACAGTTAAATTTGAAAGAAAAGGTAAAGACAAAAAGAAAGTAAGTGTTTATCCTGCAACAGAAGAATAAGATATTTCGCCAACAACAACATAAAAGATTTACCTGCAACACAACCTGAACAGGAAGATAATGTTAAATAGAAAAAAAGAACGAGTTCTGCATTAAGCAGGACTTGTTCTTTTTTAATTAAAAAAATTTTAAAAACTAGTTGCTTATTTTGTTTTTTTGATATAAAATAAGCAAAGATTAATAAAAGTTGTAAAAGGACTTAGGTGCAATTAAAAAATAGCAAAAAATTGCCTAAAAACCTAGTTCCAATTGCAAAGAAAGAAGGTTTTAATTTATGGAAATAAGAGTTAATCTTGAAAATGCTGGAATTGACAAAAAGGAGATTATGAAATATAAACAACAAGTTGAGAACATTCATAAAGATTTACACAGAAGAAAAGATAAGCAAGATGATTTTGTAGGATGGCTTTCGCTTCCTACTAATTATGACAAAAAAGAATTTAAAAGAATTCAAAATGTTGCTAAAAGAATAAATAAAGATTCAGATATTCTTTTGGTTATTGGAATTGGTGGCTCATATTTAGGTGCTAGAGCTGTTATTGAAGCTTTGAGTAGCTCTTTTTATATGATGCAATCTTTAAAACAAAGAAAAAATACTTTAGTACTTTTTGTTGGAAACAGCTTAAGTCCTAATTATATAAATGAAATAATTGATGTTATAGGAGATAAAGACTTTTCTATAAATGTTATTTCAAAATCTGGAACTACAACAGAGCCAGCAATTGCATTTAGAATTTTTAGAGAGATTTTAGAAAATAAATATGGAATTGATGAAGCAAGAAGTAGAATATATGTTACAACAGATAAAAAAAGAGGAGCACTAAAAAAGCTTTCAGATGAAGAAGGATACGAAACTTTTGTTATACCTGATAATGTTGGCGGAAGATTTTCAGTTTTAACACCTGTTGGTTTACTTCCAATAGCAGTAGCTGGAATTGATATTCAAAAATTAATGAATGGTGCAAAACTTGCTGAAGATAATTATAATGATGAAAAATTAAAATATAACGAATGTTACCAATATGCAGTGTTAAGAAACGTTCTATATAATCAAGGAAAACAGACAGAGGTTTTTGCAAATTATGAACCTAAAATGCATTATATGACAGAGTGGTTAAAACAGCTTTATGGTGAAAGTGAAGGAAAAGATAAAAAAGGTATTTTTCCAGCTGGCGTAGATTTAACAACAGACCTTCACTCAATGGGTCAATATATGCAAGAGGGATTAAGAAATCTGTTTGAAACAGTAATTTCAATAGATACTCCAAAATCAAACATAACAATAAATGCTGATGATGATAACTTAGATGGACTAAATTACTTAGCAGGTAAAGATTTAGACTATGTAAACAAAAAAGCAATGGAAGGTACTATTGAAGCACATGTTTCAGGGGGTGTTCCAAATATAAAAGTTTCTATAGAAAAATTAGATGAAGAAAACTTAGGTGGTCTAATTTATTTCTTTGAACTTGCAACAGCAATGTCTGGAAATATATTAGGGGTAAATCCATTTAATCAACCTGGTGTTGAAGAATACAAGAAAAATATGTTTAGATTGTTAGAGAAACCAGGATATTAATTAGCATTTGATAAAGGGGCTGGATTTTATATGAAACTAGAACGAGAATTTAGTATTGGAATTACTGATATAGGTTTAAATAATAATGCAACAAATATTGCGATTTTGAAATTTTTAGAAGAGATAGGTTGTATGCATTCTGATATAGTAGGTTTGGGTATTAATAATATAAAAGACACAAATAAGTCATGGATTATAATGGATTGGAAATTAAAATTATTTAAAAGACCAAAATATGCTGACAAAATAAATATTAAAACATGGGCAAGACCTTCTCTAAAAAATCAATTTTGCACATATCGTGACTATGAATTATATTTAAACAATGAGAAAATTGCAGTAGCTACATCTAAATGGGTTTTATTTGATTGGAAGACAATGAAAATAAGCAAAATTACAGAGGAAATTAATTTAAATTATAAATTTGAAGAAGAAAGTGTATTTGAAGAAAAAGAGCTTGAAAAACTCAAAGAGCCCAATGTTTTTGAATATACTCAAAAATATCAAATTAAAAGATCGGATATAGATATTAATAAACATATGCATAATTTAAATTACTTAAAATTAGCATATGAAGTTTTACCTGAAAATGTATTTTTTAATGAAGAATTACCAAATGTTAGAATAATGTATAAACACCAAATACTGTTAAATGATGAAGTTAATTGTAGTTATGTAAAACAAGAAAATAAACATATTATTTCTATTAAAAATAAAGATAATAGTGTTTTACATTCAATTATTGAGTTATATTAGACATAAGGGGAGATTATATTGAGACAAAAAAGTGATGACAAAATTATAGAAATATTAAAAAAAATAGCACCAGGAACTCCAATTAGAGATGGTTTGGAAAATATTTTAAAAGCAAGAACTGGAGCACTATTACTTTTTACTGACAATAATGAAATTATAGATAAAATTGTTGATCGGTGGTTTTGCAATAAATGAAGAATATAGCTCCTCTAAATTATATGAGCTTGCCAAAATGGATGGGGCGATTGTTTTAAGTGAAGATATGAAAAAAATTCAATTTGCAAATGCTGAGCTTATTCCATCTTCTAATATTCCAACTGTAGAGACAGGAACAAGACATAGAACAGCTGAAAGAACAGCAAAACAGACCGGAGAATTAGTTATAAGTATTTCACAAAGAAGAAATATTATTACAATTTTTAAAGATAGTGAAAGATATATTTTAGAAGATACAGAAGTCGTTTTAAATAAAGCTAACCAAGCAATTCAAACACTAGAAAAATATAAAAAAGTTTTTGACAGCAAATTAAACATATTAAATGAATATGAATTTAATGATATTGTTACTCTTGCAAATGTTTTAAGTGTGCTACAAAGAGCAGAAATGGTTATGCAGATTGTTTCTGAAATTGAAAAACAAATTTCAGAGCTAGGGAATGATGGAAGACTTGTGCAAATGCAACTCGAAGAATTGTTGTCTGGTATTGAAAAAGAAGAAGAACTTATTATAAAAGATTATTTAATAGTTGATGACAAAAAAGTAGATGATGTAATTGCAGAAATTTCAGAACTTAGTTATGAAGAACTTTTAAAAGAGCAAAATTTAGCTAAAATATTAGGATATGATAGTTTTACTGACTATGATGAAATGGGAGTGTACCCAAGAGGATATCGTATCTTAAATAAAATACCTAGAATGCCAATAAATATTGTTGAAAATTTAGTTAATGGTTTTGAATCTTTTCAACACATAATTGCAGCTAGTATAGAAGATTTAGATAATGTTGAGGGAATAGGTGAAGTAAGAGCAAGGAATATAAAATCTTCTTTAAATAGAATGCAAGAGCAATTTGTATTTGACAATTTGATGAATTAAGTATAAAATTAGAAAAATTTTGAAAGGAATGGTAGGAAAAATGAATAAAAAAATAATTTGGATAATAGCAATAGCTATTTTAGTAGTTATGTTAGGAGGACTGTTTTTTGGGTATTATAAAAAAGCTACTTTAAATATACCAAACCCTGTAGCTACTATGGAGGTTGAAAATTTTGGTACTATAAAAGTTGAACTATACCCAGAACAAGCACCAGAAACTGTTAATAATTTTATAACACTTGCAAACAATGGGTTTTATAATGGACTAAAATTCCATAGAGTTGAAAAAGAATTTATGATACAAGGCGGAGATCCAAAAGGTGATGGTTCAGGTTCACCAACATTTGCTAAATTATATAATGATGAAGATACAAATAAAACTTATAAATATTCAAATGGAAAAGAAGCAAAAAGTTCGGCTCAATATTCTATTACTGGTGAATTTATGGCAAATGGCTATACAAAAAATACACTTAATTTATCAGCTGGAACTATAGCTATGGGAAGAGGCGATTATACTAATATTTCTTCAACACTTACCTCAGAATCATACAATTCAGCTGGTTCACAATTTTTTATAATGACAACAGATAATCATACAAATTTAAATGGACTATATGCAGGATTTGGAAAAGTTATAGAAGGAATGGATGTTGTTCAAAAAATAGCGGAGGTAGAATGTACCTCACAATCAGAACAAACTGAAGAACAAACTTCTACAAATTTAGAAGTTTCAAAACCTGTTCAAGATGTTATAATTTCTTCTATTTCAGTAGAAACAAATGGAGTAAAATATGATAAACCACAAACATTAGAGCCATTTAATTATATGAAATGGCTATATAGTCAATACGGATTAACTTATACAGAACCTGAAGAAGAGAACGAAACAGAAGAAGCAACTGCAGAAACTGAAAATACAGAAAATACAGAACAACAAGAAAATAATTAAAAATTTATTTTTATATTTTGAAAGTATTGCGGGCGATTTTAATCGCCCCTACATTTTTTTCTATTGACAAAGTTCGACTTTAGATTTAAAATATTTTTAGGTGTTAAGTTTGAAAAATAATTACAATTTTGGCTGTGTGCAGTGCCAAAATTTAATTCTTTTCCAAACCGATTCTAAGCCTTATGGAAGGAATGATATTCTTTATGAAAAATTCAAAAGAGAAGAAAATTCTTAGCATATTAGCTTTGTCAATTTTTATAATCATTATTATTTTAGTTTATATAAAATATATTCCGAAACAAAGTACATATGCTACTATTTATACAGAAAATCAAGATAAAAATTTAAAAATAAGTTCAGCAAGTATGATTGACTTAGATAAAATTATTATAGAAAATACAAAAACAATATATAATAAAGAAGAAATATATGAAAGACAAGAAGAGCTAGAATACATTACAAAATACCGTAAATCAGATAAAATTTATAAAGGTGAAACAAAAGTTGCTCAAGAGGGAAGAAATGGTATACAAACAATAACAATGAAAAAAATATTTGATAATAATGGAAATTTTGTAAAAGAAGAACAAATAGGTTGCAAGGTTACAAAATCATCATTAGACAAAATAATCGAAATAGGAACAAAAATTTACGTAGAGCCTAAAAAAGAAGAAGCTCATCAAGGCTCTGTATCCGCTGAGATAGCCTTAAACAAGCCATCAGGATTTAGTATGGAACAGTTCAAAAAAATATTAACAGATAAAAAAGATGTAAACAAAGTGTTTGAAACAAATAGTGATTATTTTTACTACATAGAAGAACAATATAAAATAAATGGAATATTTGTTGCATCAATAGGAATACATGAAAGTGCATGGGGAACATCTAAAATAGCTAAAAATAAATATAATTTATTTGGCTATGGAGCGTACGACTCTAATCCATATAATGGTGCATATTCATTTTCCGGTTATTCAGAGTCAATAGATTTAATTGCAAGAGTTCTAGTTAAATATTATTTAAATCCTCCAGGAACAGTTATTTATGATGGAAACAAAGCATCTGGAAAATATTATAATGGAAACACCGTATTTGCAGTAAACAAAAAATATGCAACAGATAAAAATTGGGGTAATTCAGTGTATAAATATATGCAATATTTATATGGAAAAATTTAAAAAAAATTATGTAAAAATCTTGCTATTTTTTTATAAGTATTGTATGATATATAATGTAATTTATAGAAATTAGGGGGAATAATGTTGAAAAAGAAATTAATAATATCAATTTTGGCTTTTTTGGTGTGCTTTTTTGTTCTAGTATCATGCCAAGAAATGTATGCCGCAAATGATAAACCAATTAGCAATAAAACAGAAAGTACGTTAGTGGAAATAAAAGAAAGGGAGATGAATTCTTTAGAAGATTATGAAACAAGATATGGTTCAAAATCTTATGGTTATACGGCATATATACTACATAAAGTACAAATATATAGTATTCCAGCTACTATTTTAGGTATAATTATAGGAGCAATAACTGATTATGTAATTGGTGCTAGACATTTGGAGACTAAGGAAAAGGGTCAAGCTTTAATGATTACTTTTATAACCATTGGTATAATTTGTCAGGTATTACCACTAGTATTTACTATAGTTGTAAAATTTGGAAGGGAGTAAACAAATGAAGGTTTTATTTGCAGTAAATGATGAAAATATTTCTGAGTCAATTGTAAGAAAATACCAAAAACAATATAAAGAAATTATTTCATATAAAAATGTATATTTTTTTAATGCAATTTTAAGAGAATTACAAAGAAACAAGACTTATGATAGAATAGTTATAAGTGAAGATCTAGAGGAATTTTCTAGTTCAAGTTTTGAGCAAAAGGATAAATTTATATTTGATACATTAGACAATATTTCAGATGATGCAGTAAGTCAAAATGGAAGTGATATTCCAATTATATTAATATGTACAGAAAGAAGAGCAAAATCAGAAGATATTTTAGTTAAATTATTTGGTATAGGACTTTATAATGCAATAATTGGAGATGATAGAAGTACAGATGAGGTGTGCAGGTTAATTAATAAACCTCGTTCAAAAAAAGAAGCAAAATTATATTATAAAATTGATTCTGAAAATGTTTCTTATGAGAGAGAAAATGATAGTAATGTTAATGAATCGGAAATGAATAGTATATTGAATCATTTCAGAAGACTTGGAAAAAATGAAAGCAAATATATAGATAGCTTTAATAATATTGTTTCACAATATAATAATGCACAGCTAAAGGTAATTATTGCAGTTTTACCAGAAAATGTAAAAAATTATTTAAGGGATAATTCGACAGAATACCAAAAAATAATGCGTATTGATAAAAGTAATAGTGATAATTCTCAAGAACAACAAACAAAAAATAAAGAAGCTAAAACTACGAAAAAGAGAGCTCATAAAGAAATATCAGGTATAAGTGAAAAAACATTTAATACTCCTGTTGATGCTAAACCTCAAAACATAGTTATACCAACAACTATGAGAAATAAGATTAATAAAAAAAGTATTGAAATTAAAGAGAATGAAGATATAAATGATAATAACAATGTCTTAAAAGAAGTTGAACCTATAGTTGAGGAAAAGGCTAAAAAAAGAGGTAGACCAAGAAAAAAACAAGAAATTGAAGAAGAACCAATAACTGACATAAAACCAAAAAAAGAACAACTAATAGAGCAAAACGACGAAGATGAAGTATTAGATATTTTACCAGGATTTCAAGAAGAAATAGAAGAAAATAATATACCTTATAAACAAGATGTGTTATTACCAGGATTTGATGATGATAATGATGAAGATGATAACAATAATGATACTGAGCTATTGTTTTCTTCTTCAAATAAAAATAACAAGAATACTTTGGATGACGATCCGCCTCCAGAAATAGAGAATGAAGAGGAATATAACAATTCTAATATGGTAGAATATGACAATGTTTTTGATGATGAAGCTTTTGAAAGTCTACTTACTGGAGATAAAAAAGTTACTACATTTGTAGGAACAAGTAAAAATGGAACATCGTTTATTGTAAATAATATTGCACAAATTTTATCAAATATGGGAATTAATACTGCAATATTAGATGCAACACAAAATAAAAGTGCTTATTACATTTATACAAATGATGATGAAAATTTAAGAACAACAGCAATTAAATCAATAAATGGCTTGATTAATGGAATGGCAAATGGAATAAAAATAAATAACAATTTAACTGTTTATACAGGTCTGCCTGTTAACTATAATGAAATAAATAATTCTCATCCAATATTGGAAACACTAGTTAAAAATCATTCTATTGTTTTAATAGATTGCGATTTTGAAACACCAATAGAATATTTTGATAAATCTCAAGAAATATATTTAGTACAATCAATGGATGTACTTACAATCCAACCATTAACAGAGTTTTTAAGAAGGCTTAAAGTTAAAAATGTATTAGATGAAAGAAAAATTAGAATAATCATAAATAAGTATTTAAGACTTAAAGGTGTAAGTGGAAAAAATATTGTTGGTGGAATGTCAAATTATAATGACCCTGAAATGTCATTTATGACAGAATTATTTAATAAGAATTTAGTGAAAACAGTAGCTGAAATTCCATTTGATGAAGATGTGTATGTAAAATATTTAGAGGCTATGATTGAATGTGAAATAAAACTTAATGGATACCCAAAAGATTTCAAACAGCTATTGGTAAATTTAGCTGGTATTGTATATCCACTTTTAAATGGAAATAATAAAAAAGATAATAAAAAATATAAAAAAGAAGGTTATTCAAATTCATTTTCAGATGGCATGAACAATACATTGAATAACATGAGAAAAAAATATTAATATATAGATATGGAGGTAAAAATTTTGTTAGTAATATTTATAATAATATTAGTCTTAATAGTTGTTGCATTAGGAATTTATAATTTATCTTTATATAAAAAAATACAAGCCTTCCATACCCAAAGCAAAAGATTTACAAATTTAAATATTTTACAGGATTTTATTAATATTGCTGGAAGTGACCTAAGTGTAGAAAAGAAAATACAATCAATAAATAATGTAATAATAGATAAATATCAAGTTAAATACTCTAGCATTATAGTTTATGATGGAACAGACTATATAGTTAAAGCCTCAAATGTAAATTCTTCTCATTGGGAGACATTAACTCATCTACATGAGGTAGATATATTTAAAGAAAGTATTGAAACTTTAACTCCAAAATACATAACAATAAATAATGATAAAGAAAAGCTACCTTACCAAGAAAAGGAATTTGATAGAGCAAAATCTGCAATATTTTTTCCACTCTTCATCGATAACGTATATATAGGATATTGGATTATAGAAAGTGGAATTCCTCATGATTTTGATAATTTAGATACTGTAGTTTTTGAAACTGTAAAAGAAAATATTATATCAGTATTAAAAACTGTTGATTATCAAAAAATACTTGAGAATATTGTAAGAACAGATTTATTTACTGGGTTAAAGTCAGCAGAGTACTTGTATGGTGAAGGTAAAAAAATAATAGATGAGTATACAACATCATCTATATGTATGTTTAGAATTTCAAATATTGAAGATATTAACAGAATATCAAGAGAATTAGGAAA
Source organism: uncultured Clostridia bacterium (assembly GCA_947168035.1). Classification (GTDB taxonomy): domain Bacteria; phylum Bacillota; class Clostridia; order TANB77; family CAG-508; genus CAG-269. Next base: position 22,949 of record CAMVKF010000006.1, read on the forward strand.
TAAAGTTATTACAGAAGTAAGTAAAAATATTCAGAAAAGCATATCTCAAAATTATATTTTTGTTAGATTTATGGGACCAAAATTTGTAATTGCATTTTGTGGTGCAGAAGCAGAGCGGAGTTAAAGAATTTGTAGAAGAGATTAAAGAAACAACTGAAAGTTTAAAAATATCAATGAAAGACGACTTAAATATTGAGGAAATAGATATTAAAACTAAAAAGAAAAAATCTAAAAATAAAACTGAAAATGCTAAAGTTAGTCCAACACTTAATTTTGTAATAGGTATGTACTATAAAGGAACTGGAATAGAAGAAGTTTTAAAGAAACTTGAAAAAGGACTTGATGATGCTCCTAAAAATGAAAGTTTAATAACAATTTTATAATCAAGAAAGGAGAAAGTTGAAAATGGATTTTGATAAAACAATGTTTTTTAAAGTGGAAAAAAACAAAGATATTGATAGCCAAAAAATTTTAAAAGAAGTATATGAAGCTTTAGTAGAAAAAGGATATAATCCAATTAATCAAATAGTAGGTTATATATTGTCTGGAGACCCAACATATATAACAAGTCATAATGATGCAAGAAATAAAATTAGACTTATAGAAAGAGATGAACTTCTAGAGGATTTAGTAAAATATTATATAGGACTTGAAAATTAAATGAGAGTTTTAGGTATTGATTATGGATCTGTAAGAACAGGTTTTGCATTAACAGATGAACTAGGCATAACAGCACAAGGATTAGAAACAATTAATGCTAATACAGATAAACAAATTTTAAAGAAGATAGATGAATTACTTGATAAATACAAAATTAGTACAATTGTTATTGGTATGCCATATAGTTTAAATGGAAAGAAATTAGAAAGAGCCTTAATTACAGAAAAGTTTATACACAAATTAAAATGTAAGTATAATAATATTAAGATTGAAACAATTGACGAGCGTTTTACAACAGTAGAAGCTCATAGAACTATGAATTTTTTAGAGGTAAATAAGCATAAAAAGAAAAATGTTGTAGATACTATATCTGCAGTATATATTTTAGAATCATATATGAAAAAACAAAAAAATATATAAATTTGCTTGATTATTATTTTTAGATATATTATAATGTTTTTAAAATTAATTAATAAAAAATTGAAAGGAGTATACTATGGAAGAAAATTTTGATGGAGAAGAATTAGACAATATAATAACATTAAATGATGAAAACGGAAATGAAGTTAAATTTGAATTTTTAGACTTAATAGAACTTGATAATGAACAATATGTTGTTTTACTTCCTGTAATTGAAGAAGGAGAAGAGGAAGAAGACGGAGAGGTTGTAATTCTTAAAGTAGAAGACAGTGATGATGAGGATGAAGAAGAATCATATGTAAGTGTAGATGATGAAGATACACTTATGAAGGTATTTAATATTTTTAAAGAAAAATTTAAAGATGAATTTGACTTTGTAGATGGAGAAGAATAAAAAAATAATATAGCTTAGACATTTTCTGTCTAAGCTATGGTTAGTTTGAAAATAATTGCGTTTTGGCGTTGTTGGACTGCATTTCGAAAGATGCTCATGTACAACTCGTACACTCCGCTCTTTCTCATTTGTCCGCCTAGCCAAAAGCACAATTCTTTTACAAACTATATATGCCTTTAGAAAGGAATGTGAATTTGTTATGAAAAGTTTATCGTCTTGGCTTATTTCTATGTTTATGATAATGTTTTGGGGATTTAGAGTTGCAGTTGCTTTCCAAGCTCAATATGAAAAAGATTTTGGAGGTTTTATTGCTTTTAATTTAAATCTAGAAGTTATATTATTATTTATAGTTATACTTTGTATAATACTATTTTTAAAAAGAGTACTACTAGGTGGTATATTATATTTAGGTGCATATGGATACTATTTTGGAAGTTACATATTACAAAATATTCAAGCTGGGGCTTCAATGCCAATTCAAGTTATGCAAAATGTATTTGTAGCAGCTTTAGGAATAACAATCGCTTTTTGTGCTTTTTTTGATTTAGTTATTGCAAGGGTTAGAAAAAAAGACCCAAGAGACAAAAAGACAGACTGGTTCTTTCAAAATGAGCAATATGATAGAAAGCTTGACGAAAGAGCTGACAAAAATGAATATAGAAATTATTAAAAGGAGGAGATATTTATGTTGGTTACAACAAAGGAAATGTTTGAAAAATCTATGAAAGAAAAATTTGCTATAGGAGCTTTTAATGTAAATAATATGGAGATAATTCAAGGAATTGTAGATGCAGCTGCTGAAGAAAATTCGCCTGTAATTTTACAAGCATCATCTAGTGCAATAAAATATGCAAGAATCAATTATTTAATGAAAATGGTAGAAGCAGCAGTAGAAGAACACCCAGAAATTCCAATTGCAATTCACTTAGACCATGGACCAGATTTTGAAACAGCAAAGATGTGTATTGATAATGGTTTTACATCTGTAATGATAGATGGTTCTAAATATAGCTTTGATGAAAATGTTAAACTTACAAAGCAAGTTGTAGAATATGCTCATTCAAAAGGAGTTATGGTAGAAGCTGAAATTGGAAAATTAGCAGGAATTGAAGATGATGTTAATGTAAGCCAAAATGATGCAATCTACACAGACCCAGAAGATGCATTAAAATTTGTAGAAGCTACTGGATGTGATTCTTTGGCAATAGCTATAGGAACTAGCCACGGAGCATATAAATTTAAAGGAGAAGCTAAACTTCGTTTTGATATTTTAGAGCAAATTAAGCAAAGAATTCCAAATACACCAATTGTACTTCATGGAGCTTCAACAGTTATTCCAGAGCTTGTAGAGCAATGTAATAAATATGGAGCAAATATTCCAGGAGCTAAAGGTGTACCAGATGAAATTCTTCATACTGCTGCAATTTCAGGAGTTTCAAAAATAAATGTGGATACAGATTTAAGGCTTGCAATGACAGCAGGAATAAGAAAAGTATTTGCAGAAGACCCATCAGCTTTTGACCCAAGGAAATATTTAACTCCTGCAAGAGAATTAATAAAAGAAACTGTTCAGCATAAAATAAGAGATGTGTTTGGTTCATCAAACAAAGCTTAAATAATGTGACATTGGTGCCGGTTCTTTTTGTCACTCTTTTTCTGCGAAAAGAGTGACAAAAAGAACCGGCACCAATGTCACCACCACCGATCCCAATGTCACACTTGCATTTTTATATAAATTGTAATATAATTGTAGCAATGTTTTCGAAACAATTTATTTCGAGAAAGGAATAAGAAAAATGAAGAAAAAAAATGTAAACGAAAAACAACAAAAACATAGGAGTAAAAAAGAAGATAAAAAAGCTAAAAAAATGGAAAAAACCAAAACAGATAAACAAAAATTTTCTAAGAAGCATCCTATAATTTCAATAGCATTTAAAATGTTTTTATTATTAATATTAATAGTAATTGTAATTGCAACAGGTATTGTAGTTGGAATGATTTATGGTGGATGGGGAGACGACTTTGAAATAACCCAAGAAGAACTTGTAATAGGCTCTTCAAATTCAATTATACTGGATAAAGACGGAAATAAGCTTGCAGAGCTTACAGGAGATGCAAATAGAAAAATAATTAAACTAGACCAAATTCCACAGAATTTACAAAAAGCATATGTGGCAATAGAAGACGAAAGATTTTATGAACATAAAGGTATTGATTTTAAAAGAACAGGTGGAGCAATTTTTAAATATATTATAAACAGAGGGAAAGGTTCTTTTGGAGGAAGTACAATTACACAGCAGTTAGTAAAAAATTTAACACAAGAAAAAGAAAGAACGGGTTTGGCAGGAATTTTAAGAAAAGTTAAAGAATGGGCAAAAGCATATCAGATTGAAAGAATGATTTCAAAAGACCAAATATTAGAGCTTTACCTTAATATTATATTTGTTGGAGGAAATAGCAATAATTTAGGGGTTGAAGTTGGAGCAGAATATTATTTTAATAAATCAGCAAAAGATTTAAGCTTAGAAGAATGTGCCTTTTTGGCAGGAATTAATAACTCACCAAATAAATATAATCCATATGCGGAAGGAAATCAAGATAAAATAAAAATAAGAACAAAAACAGTATTAGGAAAAATGTTAGAACTTGGATTTATTACTCAAGAACAATATGATGAAGCAGTAAAAAAAGTAGATGAAGGTTTACATTTTGAACAGTCAACTACTCGAGGTACAAATTATTCGTATCATACAGATGCGACAATTGCACAAGTAATTGAAGATATTGCAAATGAAAAACAAATATCAAAAGCATTAGCTTCAACATATCTTTATACTAGTGGACTCACAATTTATTCTACTCAAGACACAGAACTTCAATCAAAAATGGATTCTGTAATACAAAATGATAGTGGGTCATATGTAAGAAAATCAAATTTAGTAGATGGGGCAACTTCTGAAACAGCAATGGTTTTAATAGATAATAGTACTGGGTATGTAGTAGGAGTAGAAGGTGGACTTGGGCAAAAAACAGAGTCTAGAGGTTTAAACAGGGCAACACAAAGCCCAAGGCAAACAGGTTCTTCAATTAAGCCATTAACATCTTTAGTTCCAGGAATAAATGAAGGAGTAATTACAGCAGCAACTATTTATGATGACACAAAAGCAATATTTGTTGGTGCAGGAAACTGGGACCCAAAAGATTACAATACCCCAAGAGGCTTAATTAGCGTAAGAGAGGCAATAAGAACTTCTCAGAACTTACCTTTTATAAAAGTTGTTGCAGAACTTACGCCCGCAAAATCAACTGATTACTTAAAGAAAATGGGAGTATCAACAGTTGATAAAGATAGAGATATTATTGCTGCTTTATCTATAGGTGGTTTTACAGATGGTATTACACCTTTAGAAATGGCAGGGGCATATGCAACTATTGCAAATAAAGGAGTTTATAGAAGACCATTATTTTATACAAAAATTACAGATTCAGAAGGAAATACTGTAATGGAAGCAAAACAAAACACAGAACAAGTAATTTCAGAACAAGCAGCATATGTTATTACAAATATGCTTCAAACAGTAGTACAATCAGGAACAGCTACATATTGTAAAATATCAGGTCAAGATGTAGCAGCTAAAACTGGTACTACAAACTCAAATTATGATAAATGGTTGTGTGGATTTACTAAACACTATACAGCTTCATGTTGGTATGGTTTTGATAGAAATGAAGAAGTTACAGGGTCAACTAATGTTGCAGGTAAAATCTGGAGTGCAGTAATGAGTAAGGTGCACACCGGAAAAGAATCAGGAAAATTTGAAAGACCATCTGGAGTTGTATCTGCTACAATTTGTAAATTATCAGGAAAAAGGGCAACAGGTAAATGTACAGATACATATAGCGAAATTTTTGTAGAAGGTGCAGTACCTGGAGAATGTGATGCTCACTCAAATTCGGCAGAAATTTGTGAAGAAACAGGTCTTTTAGCAAATGAGGCTTGCCCTAAAAAAGTTACAAAATATTTTTCATATGTTGTAGAAAAAGAAAGATTAAAATTATGGAAAAATAAAAATTCTTCTGTAACAACTGTACCAGTTGAACATTGTAATGTACATATATCTCAAAATAACCAACCAGTAAGTACTACACCTAAAAAAGAAGAACCTACTATAACATTAAACGGTGAAGCAAACATGACTTTATATGTTGGAGATGTATATAATGAAAAAAGTGCTACAGCAAAAGATGATGTAGATGGAGACATATCAAGCAAAATATTACCAAAAGGTGATGTAAATACTTCAAAGCCAGGAACATATACTGTAGAGTATAAAGTAACAAATTCAAGAGGAAAAACAGCATCAGTAAAAAGAGTTGTGACAGTTAAAGCAAAAGAAACTGCAAAGCCTGAAAATCCAAAGGAAACTGATAATAAAACAAATACAGCAAGCGAAAATACAACTAATACATCGGTTGAAGAAAAACCAAAAGAAAGCGAAAATCTACCAGCAGATGACTCAAAAGAAAATTCAACAACATAAAGGTTAGATATCAGACTTAAAAATTTATATAAAAGGAAGAAAAAAATATGGATTTATATTTTTACAATACTTTAACTAAAGAAAAAGAAATATTTAAGCCATTAAAAGGGAATCAAGTTAGAATGTATTCATGTGGTCCTACAGTATACTATAATGCACATATTGGCAATTTAAGAGCATATTTGTTTATGGATTCAATAAGAAGAGTTTTAAAATATAATGGTTATACTTTAAAACATGTTATGAATATTACAGATGTTGGTCATTTAACTTCTGATGCAGATGAGGGCGAAGACAAAATGATGGTTGCAGCAAAAAGAGAGAACAAAACTCCATGGGAAATAGCAAATTTTTATATGGATAAATTTATGCAAGATATTGATAAATTAAATATAGATAAACCAGAAATTATTGCAAGAGCCACTGAACATATAGATGTAATGGAAGAATATGTTAAAAAGATAATAGAAAATGGTTATACATACCAAACAGAAGATACAGTTTATTTTGATACATCAAAACTTTCAAATTACGGTATTTTATCTGGCAAAAAAGTGGAAGAACAAAAAGCAGGAGCAAGAGTAGAATTTGATGAAAATAAAAAAAATATTTCAGATTTTGCTCTTTGGATAAAAGCACCAAAAGAACATATTATGCAATGGGATAGTTTTTTTGGTAAAAGTTACCCAGGATGGCATTTAGAGTGTTCTGCAATGGGGTATAAATATTTAGGAGAAGAATTTGATATTCATACAGGTGGAATAGACCATATACCAGTTCACCATGAAAATGAAATAGCACAAAGCCAAGGTTTTTCTGGCAAAATTCCAGCAAAATTTTGGATGCATGTAAACTTCTTAAAAGTAGATGGCGGAAAAATGTCTAAAAGCTTAAATAATTTATATACTTTAGAAGATTTAAAGCAAAAAGGGTATGAACCAGAAGCATATAGAATGTTTAATTTTAGTTCAAGTTATTCAAATGCAATTAATTTTACTTGGGAAGCAATGGAAGCAAGTAAAAAAGCACTAATTAAATTAAAAGAAGGATATGCTGAGCATAGGCACGGAAATGAAAATATAGAAGATGATGTAGTAAATGAGTTTGAAGAAAAATTCCATCAAGCAATAAATGATGACTTAAATATGCCAATTGCTATGAGTGTAGTATGGGATGTTATAAAATACCCTAAAAAATCAAAAAAACTTGCAGATTTATTATTAAAATTTGATACTGTACTTGGATTAAAAATAGATGAAATGCCTGAGAATGCAAAAAAAGAAATACCAGAGGAAATAATTAATCTAGCGGAAGAAAGAAAAAAAGCAAGAGAAAATAAGGATTGGGCAGAGTCAGATAGATTAAGAGATGAAATTACAAAATTAGGATATACAATTAAAGATACAAAAACTGGATACGATATTACATAATATTTTCCGTTGGGGACGGTCCTTTTTGGTAAATCCCATTTGGGACCGGCACTTTTGGGAATTTAATGTAAATAACTAATCCTGTTTAACCGCACATCATTTTTTAAAATCCTATGGTTCCCCCTTTAGGGATACCCACCATACGGATTTTAAAAAACGAAATGCTTAACAAGGATTAGTTATTTTTTATTAAAATCCAAAATCCTAAAAAAGAACCGGTCCCAAATGGGATTTACCAAAAAGGACCGTCCCCAACGGAAAAAAAGAAAGGATTTGAATATATAATGACAAATTTTAAAAAAGAAATTGCAACATATATAGCTACAGCAATAAATATGGATGTAGATGAAATAGAGAGTTTTATTGAAATTCCTAAGGACAAGAGCAATGGTGATTATGCTTTTCCTTGTTTTAGACTTGCAAAAGCCCTAAAAAAAGCTCCACCTGCAATTGCAGAAGAAATAAAAGAAAAAATTCAAATTGATGAAAAATATATAACACAAACAAAAATAGTTGGTGGATATATAAATTTTTATATAAATAAAAAATTACAGGTAGAGGAACTGCTAAAGTCTATTTCTGAAAACGAAGAATATGGAAAATCTAAAATAGGAGAAGGAAAAAATGTAATAGTAGAATATTCTTCACCAAATATTGCAAAACCATTCCATATAGGTCATTTAAGAACAACTTTAATTGGTAATTGCTTATATAGAGTTTATAAATATTTAGGTTACAACACAACAGGAATAAATCATTTAGGAGATTATGGTACTCAATTTGGAAAAATGATTGAAGGCTATAAAATGTGGGGAGATGAATATGATTTAACTGTTGACCCTATTAACAAAATGATGGATATATATGTTAGAATAAATGATTTATGCAAAAAAGATGAAAATGTTTTAGAAAAATGCCGTGAAAACTTTAAGCTTCTTGAAAATGGAGATGAATATTGTACAAGTCTTTGGGAGAAATTTAAGAGTTTAAGTTTAAAAGAATTTAGCAAAATATATGATATATTAGATGTAAAGTTTGACTCATATAACGGGGAATCATTTTATCAAGATAAAATGGATGAAGTAATAAATATTTTAGAGTCAAAAGGAAGAATAACTAAATCTAATGGGGCTAAAATAG
>CAMVKF010000007.1 GCA_947168035.1 uncultured Clostridia bacterium
TTGAGGCTTTTTATTTATTTTTCATATATTTTTAAATTTTAAGGGTAAATTGCTGCAGCCAAGTAGGTTATATTGACAATGTTCTAAAAAACGTATATAATTAAGCAAATAATATTTGAATAAGAAGGTTGTATAATGAGAGATAGAACAAAAATATTAGAAAGACTTGGTGTAAAAATCACAAAAAATGATATAGAAGAATATTCAAATAAAAAAGCAAAAATGCTAGAAAGAGGAAATCCATATGAAATAAATAATTGGGTTAAATCCACATTTGGAATATCTGCTTATGAAATGATTGATGCTATAATAAAAACAGGAGATATTTTACAGATTTATGAGTTTTTTTATATGATTGTGGATTTAAAAACAAAATTTGGAAGTTATAAAAAACTTGAAGATTTAGGAATTAATAATGAAAAATTAGAAAAACTACAAGAGGTTATATTACAAAGTAAAAACGCAAAATTAATTAGATATTGTATAGGATTTGTTCCAGGAATCAATTTAGATAGATACTTACAAGCATTATATAGCACAAAAAGTTTATGGGATATTAAAGAATTAACTCAAGGAGAAGAATACATAAATTTAGATGAGGTTGCAAACCCAGAATTATTAGAAAAAGTTAAATCACCTACATATTTTAATGCACTTGAAGAAGCAGAAGAATGTGCAAAAAGAGGAGAATATTTTCCACATTCTTTAGAAACATATAGAGAAAGTAAAAAAAATATAAGTATATTAACAGAAAAGATAGTTAATACCCAAGATCCATATTTAATATGTGAACTTGCAAATTATATTGAGCATTTAGAAAATATTAAAGATGAAGAAAAAACATCACTTGTAGAAAAACTTGCAAAAGCTGAGCTTACAGCTGGTGATTCAATGGGAATGTATGAATTTTTATCTTCGGTAGGAAATGTTTCACAAGTAATGTTTAAAAAAATGGTGAGAAAAATTATTGAAAATGGAGATGAAAAATACATGAGGTATACACAAGAGTTTACTCCATATAAAGAACGAATAGAGGGAAAACCAATTGAGCTAGCATTAAGAATTGAAAAAGAAAAAAGAAAAAGAGGAGAAGAAAGATAAGTTCATGAAATATTTAAATGCAAAACAATTCTCGGAGAATTGGGGAATTACACAAAGAAGAATAATAAAACTTTGTAAAGATGGAAGAATAGATGGAGCAGTAAAAAATGGAAGGCAATGGCTAATTCCGGAAAACACACTAAAACCATCAGACAAAAGAGCGAATGTTTCAAAATATATAAATACCAAAAAGAGAATACTAATTATAAACATAGAAGAAAAGATATGTGAATATTTGATTCCCATACTTCAAACAGAAGGGTATTTGGTAGATGGTTTGTATAGTGACAGTAATAAATTCAAATCTTTAGAAAGTGTTTCTATATTTAAATTAACAAATGATGAAAAAATGTTAGATACAACAACAAATAAATATTATGATGGAATAGTTGTAATTGATTTAGAAAATAACAATTCAACATCAAAAGAATTAAATACTATTGTAAATAATATGGCTAAAAAATTATATTGCAATTCTCCAGTTTTACTAGTAAAATCTTCAATTAAAAAAGATAATTTAAAATTAAGTTCAGAATTAATAAATGAAGTTGCAATAAGAAAAAATACTTTAAACATTGAGTTACCAAAAAATAAGAAATACTTATTAGACTATGAAAATATATCTAAAGATATTAATTCTCTATTAACAGGGTTTGCAAATAGCACAGAAAATACAATTAACACAAATGGGGTAATTATTGAATTTAATGAAAATGGAAAAAGTAAGCTTTTAAAAAATGGAGAATATTATAAACTTTTAAATTATTATTATTCACAACTAAAAAAAGATGATTATTTTTGGATTGTTTCTCCAATGATGGAAAGTGAGTGGACAGAAACTCCTTTAGAGATGAATTTTAGATTAATAAATTTAGAGGTCATCAATAGAGGCGCAAATATAGAAAGAATATTTCTATTTAAGAAAGAAGAAATTGAAAGATATAAGAATAATAATACCTTAAAAATATTTATACAAAGTAATATGAAAACATTATTTGTCGATTACAATACAATTTTAGAAAAAGAGCCAGACCTTATAAAAGAAGTTGGTTGCGGAATTGCAGGAATAAATAAAGATACATTTTTCCTTGATTTGCCAGATTATGGGGAATATAGAGCATATATAAGTATTAATAAAAAGGAAATAGAAAAAAACTATCAAATATATTTAAGATTAAAGAAATACGCAGTAGAAATGAAAGAATTGTTTAAATAAATTTTAAAAAGTTATTACATTTTAGGTGTAATTAGATATTAAATATATTCGAATTTAATAAGAATTTACTGAATTATAATAAAAAGTTTAATTTTAATATTGCAAGGTGGTTGACAAAAATAAAAAAAGAATGTATAATCTTATGGTATAGTTTTGAGAAACGAATATAAATATAAACATACATTCAAGAGGAGGGAATAAAAATGGCACAACCAAAAAGAAGATGGTCAAAAGCAAGAACACATAAAAAAAGATCAACATGGAAACTAGATGCACCAAAATTTGCAAAATGTTCAAATTGTGGAGAACCAATATTACCACACACTTTATGTTCAAATTGTGGATACTATAATGGAAATAAGATTATAGAAAAAAAAGAAAATGATTAGTCTATTGTAGGGAGGAATTGGCAAATGCAAATAGTAAAAGGAATATTAATTGTAATTTATTTTATAGTATGTATAGCTTTAATAATCCTTGCAATGGTACAATCTAAAGATGATGCAGGTTTGTCTTCAACAATTACAGGAAATTCAGCAAATAATTTTTTTAATAAAAATAAAACTAATACTAAAGAGGGTAAACAAAAAAAATGGACAGTAATTTTAGGTATTATATTAGTTGTACTTTGTATAGCATTAGGAGCTATATATTCAATTTAAAAAATCTAAAGGAGAGTAGCAAATAAGTAAAGGCTACTTTTTTTTAGATGAATTAATAAATGTTGAGAAGATTAGGATTTATATACGAGGCATTTGATATTGTTATGGTTTTACCTATAAAGAGATAATTCAAAAATATTATGAATTATTATACCAAGTTTGAAAATTTCTATTGACATTATTTAATAGTGTGATAGAATAATTACATAATACAGCTAATAAAATATAATTGAAATTTACATAAAACTGTGTTATAATTAAATGGATAAGTACATATAATAGAAGTAGGAGATGATATAGATGGCTACGAAAAGCTTTTTGAAAAATATAGTAATAAAAGACAAAAAGTCAGCAGAGGCCTTTGTATCAGCATTGGAAAATGCAGAGAAAAAGGGGAGAAAAAAAGTTAAAATTAACACTTCGGTAAGAACAGTAGAAAATAAAGAAACTATAAGAAAGATGTTTGGAGTTCAATAAAAATTTGGCATATAATGTAATAAGTTTAAAAGATATGTATGAGGCCATTGGAGAAGAAAAAACAAAGGAAATATTAGATAGTTTTGAATGCCCTCTTAATAAAGATGTGGAATATTTTATAAAAGAAAAAGCAATACAATTTTTTAAAATGAGAATTTCTAATACTTTTTTAGTATGCAGTACTTACCGAGGAAGCAATGTTGTAGTCGGATATTTTGCTTTAACAAATAAAGTGACTAAGATAAAAAGAAGTTCATTAAGTAATTCTATTAGAAAAAGAATAAATCGATTTTCTGAAGGAGTGGCAATTGAGAAATATTACACAGTTGCACTGCCATTAATTGGACAATTAGGTAAAAATTATAAAAATAATTATAATCTATTAATTTCTGGTGATGAATTACTAAAATTAGCTTGTGATAAAATAAAAGAAGCCCAAAATATTTTGGGCGGAAAATTCGTTTTCATAGAGTGCGAAGATAAGGAAAAACTAAGGCAGTTTTATGAAAGCAATGGATTTGTTTGCTTTGGAAAGAGAAATCTTGAAAAAGATGAAAAGGAACAGAATAGCGGTAATTATTTATTACAAATGTTATGCGATTTAAGTAATACTTAACAATCAATTTTGAATTTGTATCTTACCTTTAATGGGGGATACTTTTTTTGATTTGAGGTCTAAATACATAAAACACGACTTTCTTTTAAATTTCGCCTTGTTTTTTTATTTTATCTACAATTATACCGCAAACTACAAATTCTACAGCAAAATAGCTACTTAACTTTAAAATACCAAAACCTAATTCAAAAAGAAATATTTTATGTAAAAACAAATAAAAAATAAGTATAGAAGTTGAAACACATGCAAGAATTAAACAAAACCAAAGCCCGTTTCTTCATAATTTTTAAATCAAGTGTATCTAAGTTTTTAATCATTTCTTTTAATTTCTCCATAAAAAATTCAATCCTTTCTCATTTGCTTTCAAAAGGTATAAAAATTGTAAGAAAAAGAATGCAAAAGTTTAACCTTACAAGATTATATTAACATAAAACGCAAGTAAAATCAAAGGAAATTTTTTCAAACTAAAGCATTGATTTTAAAAGATAAATAGTATAAAATAAAAAAACATAGTACAGAAGTTCAGACTATAATAACAAATTACAACAATAAAATACCACAAATCTTCACAATAAAATACCACAATATTTCACAATAGATATTGAATATTTTTAATAAAAATTGTATAATATAGGTATGAGGAGGAAGTTATAATGCTAAATAATATTGAATATAGAAAAAGAATAATTGATAAAGAAATAGAGGAACAATTAAATACAATTGGAGCAATTGTAATAAGAGGACCAAAATGGTGTGGAAAAACAACGACAAGCAAGCAATTTTCTAATAGTATGATTTCATTACAAGATCCTGATAATTCTGATAGGTATAAGGAAATAGCAGAAAATAAGGTATCAACATTATTGGAGGGAGATAAACCAAGACTTATAGATGAATGGCAAGAAATACCTAAAATATGGAATGGAATTAGGTATAATATTGATGAAACAGGAGAAATGGGACAATTCATTTTAACTGGTTCAAGCACCCAAGATGAAGAAAAGCAAAAAAATCTTCATTCAGGAGTGGGAAGATTTGCACTAATAGACATGAGAACAATGACTTTATTTGAATCTGGAGACTCGAATGGAAGTATATCTTTAAAAGATATTTTAGATGGAAAAAGAAATATAGATGGAAAAACAACTAATTTAACATACGAAAAAATCAGTGAAGTTTTATGTAGAGGGGGATGGCCAAATACAATTGATAAGAAACTCGAAATAGCACTTAGAACGCCTAAAAATTATATAAATACATTAGTTTCATCTGATATATCAAGAATTGATAATGTGTCAAGAAACCCTGAATTAATGAGAGCAATTTTAAAATCTTATGCAAGAAATACGGCAACAATAAATTCAGATCAAACAATTATTGCAGATGTTCAAGCAAATTTTGGAGGTGTGCATGCTAATACAATAATAAGTTATTTAAATGTATTAAAAAAACTGTATATTATTGAAGAAATTCCAGCATGGAATCCAAATATAAGAAGTAAAACTGCAATAAGAACAGCTCCTAAAAAAACATTTGTAGAACCTTCTTTGGCAACAGCAGTGTTAAATATTTCGCCAAAAGATTTAACACTAGATCCGAATACATTTGGGTTTTTCTTTGAAAATTTGGTTAATAGAGATTTGCAAGTGTATGTAAATTCAATTGGTGGATATTTGAATCATTATAGAGATAGATACGGTTTAGAATGTGACAATGTAGTTCATTTTGATAATGGAAAATATGCTCTAATAGAAGTAAAATTGGGAAATAAAAAAATAAAGGAAGCAGAAGAACATCTTTTGAAATTTGTAGAGTTGATACAAGAATATAATGAAAAAAATTCAAATAACAAAATGGATTTACCAGAATTTATGATGATAATTACAGGTAATGATATGGCTTATACAACAAAAGAAGGAATACTAGTTGTTCCAGTGGGATGTTTAAAAAATTAATAATTAATGGAGAATAGAGAATTGTCATTAGAAAAAATTAAAAAAAATATTTTAAGAGCAATTTTAATAATATTACTTATAGCAAATTTATGGGTGATATTTGGCTTTTCAAACCAAAATGGAGAAGAGTCTGGGTCTTTAAGTAAAAAAGTAACACAAATTATAACTCAAAATATAAAATCAATACAAAATTTAGAACAAAACCAAAAAGAAAAAGTATTAAATAAAATAGAACATATAGTAAGAAAATTAGCACATTTTACATTATATACATCAATAGGTTTTTTAACTATGTCACTAATGTCTACCTATAAACTAACAAACAAAAAAAGAGTGGTTTTAAGTTTGTGCATAGGTTTACTTTATGGTATTTCAGATGAAATACACCAAATATTTGTACCAAATAGAGGACCTGCAATTTCTGATGTATTAATAGATACAAGTGGGGTAATATTTGGAGTGCTAATTGCTATAATTATAATAAGAATTGTTATGAGCAACATTTGTAGACATAATTCGACAAAAATCAACAATTAAGGGGTTGACAATTATATAAAAAAGTTTTAAAATAGATAAAGATGATTTTTAATTAAGGGGGAAAAAATAAAAAATGGAACTAGAAGAAGCAAAGTTTATACTTGATTCTGATAGCACAACAGCTTTAGTACCTGCAATTGATGTATCTATTTATAAAAGCAAAGCGAAACAAAAAATAGAAAGAAATGCAAAAAGATTAATTGATATTTTGGGAGGATTTGTAGGGGTTATATTACTTATTCCTATAACAATAATATTGTTTTTTGCGAATTTAATAGCTAAAGATAATGGCCCACTTTTCTATACACAAGAAAGAATTGGAGAAAATGGAAAAGTGTTTAAAATGTATAAATTTCGTTCAATGATAGTAGGAGCTGACCAAAAATTAAAAAAATATCTAGAAGAAAATGAAGAAGCAAGAAAAGAATATAAAAAATATAAGAAAATGAAAAATGACCCAAGAGTAACTAAAATAGGAAATTTTATTAGAAAGACAAGTATAGATGAAATTCCACAATTTATAAATGTACTTAAAGGAGAAATGAGTTTAGTAGGACCAAGACCATACTTACTTAGAGAAAAAGATGACATGAAATATTTTTATAAATACATAGTATCTTGTAAGCCAGGTATTACAGGTTATTGGCAAATAAATGGAAGGTCAAATGTTACATTTGAAGAAAGATTACAAATGGATATGGATTATTTTAGACAACATGATTTAAAAAATGACATAAAAATACTTGAAAAAACAGTGGAAAAAATCGTAAGAAAAGAAGGGGCAGCCTAAAAATGAAAATTGCAATGGTAGGGCATAAAAGAATTCCATCTAGAGAAGGCGGAGTTGAAGTAGTTGTAGAAGAACTATCTACACGATTTGTTAATAACGGACATGGTGTAGATGTATATAATAGAAAAGGAAAAAATGTTCAAGACAAAAACGCAGACACTCAAAATAAAAAAATAAAAAATTATAAAGGAATTAAAATAATAACTATTCCAACAATAAATAAGAAGGGAATAGATGCATTAATCTATTCTTTTTTTGCGAGCATAATAGTTTCTTTTAAAAAATATGACATTATACATTACCATGCAGAAGGTTCATGTGCAATGCTTTGGATACCTCACTTATTTAGAAAAAGGATAATTGTAACAATACATGGCTTAGATTGGAAACGTTCTAAATGGGGAGGTTTTGCAACAAAATATATTAAATTTGGGGAAAAACTAGCAGCAAAATATGCAGATGAAATAATAGTTTTATCAAAAGATGTTCAAAATTATTTCAAAAAAAATTATAATAGAGAAACACATTTTATTCCAAATGGTGTAAACAAACCACAAATAAAAGAAGCAAGTGTTATAAAACAAAAATATGGATTAGAAAAAGATAATTATATTCTTTTTTTAGCACGTATTGTACCAGAAAAAGGTTTGGATTACCTTATAGATGCATATAAGCAAATAGATACAAACAAAAAACTTGTAATCGCAGGAGGAGCAAGCCATACAAATGATTACTTAGAAAAAATAAAACAAAAAGCTTTAGAAGATGAAAGAATTATTATGACAGGATTTGTTCAAGGAGAAGAACTTGAAGAACTTTATAGTAATTGTTTTTTATATTGTTTACCAAGTGACATAGAAGGAATGCCACTTTCATTGTTAGAAGCAATGAGCTATGGCAGAAATTGTTTAGTAAGTAGTATAAAAGAAAACACAGATGTTACTGAGGAATATGCAACAGTTTTTAAAAAGTCTGATGTTAATGATTTAAAAAATAAATTACAGGAATGTTTAGATGGAAAAAATAGAAAAAAATTTGAAGAGATTTCAGAATTTATCTTGAATAAATATAATTGGAATGATATAGTAGAAAAGACAGAAGAGTTATACAAAACAATAGAGGAGAAATAGGTTTGAAAAACAATTCTTTTTCAAACTAAATTGAGCCTTAGGAAAGGAATGAGAGTAATAATGAAAGTATTATTAGTTAATAAATTTCATTATTTAAAAGGCGGAAGTGAGAAATATTATTTTGAACTTGGTGAATTATTAAAAAAACATGGGCATGAAGTTGCGTATTTTTCAATGAAAGATGAAAAAAACATAAAAACAGGAGATAAAGAGTACTTTGTTGAACCAATTGACTTAAACAAAGGAAGTAAATTGAAAGCGTTAGATGTTATATATTCAAGTGCAAATAAAAAGAAAATGGAAGAAGCACTAGATGAATTTAAACCAGATATTGTACATTTAAATAATTTTCAAAGGCAATTATCTGCTTCAATAATTAAGCCAATAAAAAAAAGAAAAATTCCAATAGTATTTACAGCACATGATGTTCAAACAATTTGTCCTGCAATAACAATGCTAGATAATAATAAAGATATATGTGAAAAGTGTATGAAAGGGAAATACATTAATTGTATTAAGAAAAAGTGCAATAAAGGTTCAACATTAAAAAGCATAATAGGAGCATTAGAGGGTAAATATTATAGAATAAAGAAAATTTATTCTAAACAAATAGATTGTATTATAACTCCAAGTGATTTTTATAAAGAAAAATTAGTACAAGATGGAGTGTCTCAAGAAAAAATTGAAACAATGCATAATTTTGTATATATGGAAGATTACGAAAAGCAGTTAGAAGATGGAGGTTATGCTCTGTATTTTGGAAGATTGTCTAAAGAAAAAGGAGTCTTAAACTTAGTTAAAGCATTTTCAAAATTAGAAAAAGGAATATTATATATTGCAGGAGCCGGAGAAGAAAAAAATGCAATATTAGAAATAATACGTTCTGAAAAATTAGAAAATAGAGTTAAATTATTAGGGTTTTTAGACCAAAATGAAATGAAAGAAACGATTAGAAAATCTAAATTTGTTGTAGTTCCATCAATTTGGTATGAGAATTGTCCATATTCAGTTATGGAAACTTTAGCATTAGGAAAACCAGTGCTTCGGTTCTAATATTGGGGGAATACCAGAGCTTGTTAAAAACGAGAAAAGTGGCTTAATATATGAATATAATAATATAAATGATTTAACAAAAAAAATGAAACTACTTTTTGAAAATGACACGTTATGCGTAGAATATGGAAAAAACGCTAAAAATCAGGCTTGTGAACTTTATGCAAGTGATGTTTATTATAAAAAGATCATTAATTTATATAATAAATTATTAAAGGAGAAATGTTAAAATGGCGGAAAAAAAGCTTAATGGAACAGTTATTGTTACATATAGATGTAACGCAAGATGTACAATGTGTAATAGGTATAAAGCACCATCTAGAGCAGATGAAGAGATAAGTATAGAAACAATAAAAAAATTACCTAAAATGTATTTTACAAATATTACAGGTGGGGAACCTTTTATTAGAGAGGATTTACCAGATATAGTAAGGGAACTATACAAAAAATCAGATAGAATAGTAATATCTACAAATGGATTCTTTACAGATAGAATTATTAAACTTTGTGAAGAATTTCCAAATGTTGGAATAAGAATTTCAATTGAAGGATTAGAAGAAACCAATAATAAAATTAGAGGATTAGATGATGGATTTAATAAAGGATATTCAACTTTAAAAAAATTAGTTGAAATGAAACATCCAGATGTAGGATTTGGTATGACTGTTCAAGATGCAAATGCAAAAGATTTAGTTGCTTTATATGAAAAATCAAATGAGTTAAATATGGAATTTGCAACAGCTTCGCTTCATAATAGTTTTTATTTTGTAGAAGCAAAAAATATTATTAAAGATAGGCCAATGGTAGCAAAAGAATTTGAAAAATTAATAAATGAATTATTAAATTCAAATTCACCTAAAAAATGGTTTAGAGCATATTTTAACCATGGTCTAATTAATTACATTTATGGTCAAAAAAGATTATTACAATGTGATATGGCATTTGACACATTTTTTATTGACCCTTATGGAGATGTAATGCCTTGTAATGGAACAAAAGATAAAGAAGTTATGGGAAATCTAAATAATCAAACTTGGGATGAACTATGGAATTCAGAACAAGCAGAAAAAGTAAGAAACAAAGTAAGACATTGTGATAGAAATTGCTGGATGATAGGTTCAGTATCTCCTGCAATGAAAAAGTATATTTGGGTACCAACAATGTGGGTAATTAAACATAAATTTTTAAGATTTTTCAAAAAACAAAAATATTCAATGTTTGAAAATAAAATTGTAAGAGATTATAGAGATGGAAAAGTTACAAAAGAAGATTTAGACAAATGCTCTACTTGTGATATGTGTGCTCAAATTAATAATGGATTATCTAAAGAATCAATGGAGCAATTAAAGAACAAGACTGGGGAAGAAATAGTAAATGAAGATATAAAAAGGCAGATGGGGAAATAATATGAGTTTAAAGGAGAATAGATAAGATGACAATTGTTTTTTTTATGGATGGTGTGAAATATGATATGATGAAAAAATATATGCCATTTCTTGCTTCATTAAATAGTAAACCATTGCAAAGTGAGTTCGGGTATTCGTGTGCTTGTCATGCAACAATGTATACGAGTCGATATATTGAAGAACATGGTACATGGTTTATTTGGAAAAAAGGTGAAAAATCACCATATAAATGGATAAATTATATACCTGGATTAAAATATATTAATTTTTTGCCATTGAAATTGTTGTTAGGAAAGGTTACGAGAAAGTTAAGCAAAAATACCTCATATTCGGGAGTACCTTGTCTAGTTAATCTGCCACTAAAATATTGGCCACTTTTTGAAACAACAGAAGATGTTATTTGGAACGATGATAAATATAAACCTGAAATACCAAATATGTTTTCTATATTAAAGAAAGAAAAAGTCCAACATAAAATTGTAGCTTTACATAGTGGCACACAACCTGATGATGCATGGAATGAAGAAGGTATTGTTGATTATAAAAACGATAAATTTGTTTATTTTTTTATTGGGTATACAGATAATATAATGCATGCATATGGCGAAAATGCAAATGAATCGAAGGAATATTTTACTAAGGTAGATAGTTTTATAAAAGAAACTTATAAAAAAGCGAAAAAAGATAATGAAGATGTTACTATTCTTGCTTTTTCAGATCATGGTCATATAAATATTGAGGAACCTAAAATAGATATTAATAAATATTTTATACAAGAAGGTAAAAAAGTAAATAACTATATACATTTAATAGAATCAAATTTTGCTCGTTTTTGGTTTAGAAATGAACAAGAGAAAATAGAAGTCACTAAAATATTAAATAAACTACAAAATGAACAATTAGGTTTTATTTTGGACAAAGAATATCAAAAAAAATATCATTTGAATATGAATAAAGAAGAACATGGGGAAATTGTGTTTTATCTGGAAGCACCACACGAATTCACTAAAACAATATGGGGATTTGGAAAAACAGTTAAATCTGGACATGGATTTGAACCAATATTACCAAAACATTATGGCATTTTTTGTTGTAATAAAAAGTTAGCACAAGATGTAGAGTTTGCATATTTAACCGACGTCCTTCCATCTATAATGGTACAATTAGGTATATCAAGAGAGGGGTATATATTAAGAGGAAAAAACATAATTAATACCGATAATGCAGATTAAAAGAAGGAGAGAAAATGAATAAAAAAGAATATGAAAAGGAATTGATGGAAAAAATAGTACACAGCATTGAAATATATGATAAAAACAAATTATTATCATCAGTTATTATAACAGGCAGTTTTGGCAGACATGAACCTACATATAGCTTTAATAAAGATGGAGAATTAGTGCTAAAAAGTGATATTGAAATTGCATTAATATATAAAGGAAACATAAAAAAAAGAGTTAATATGTTAATTGAAAATATTGCAAAAGATTATACAGAAGACTTGAATTTGATGGCAATAAGTGAAAATAGAATAAAAAAAATATACAACTTTAATTATTCTATTTTAATTCCAAAGTTCAAAACATTATTTACATATGATTTATATAATGGTAGCTATACCTTATTAGGATATGATTTTTTGAAAAAGAATAATGTATTATTACAAGAAGTAGATTTATATGAAGCAAAAAGATTAATAGCAAATAGAATTGGAGAATTAATTTATTTACAAAATCAACCTTTCATTGAAAATAAGAATTATTTAAGAAAACAATGGAAAGGCAAGTTAGCTATTGCATTGGGAAGTGCATGGTTATTATGTGAAGAAAAATATGTTTCAGCATATAAACAACAAAATAAAATTATTAATGCAAACAGTGCAGATATTAAAAAAGTTTTTGGAGATGGCTTTATAGATGATTATAATAAAATATTTAAATTTTTGAGAGAATCTGGAGCTGAATATGAAATAAGTGATAATATCTTAAAAGAATATGTGTATAAATTCGAAGAATATTATAAACAATTTAATGTAGATTGCTCAAAAGTTAATAATTGTGCTCGAAAACTAAAATATTTAATTAAATATGTAAAAGCAACTAAAAAAATTGATGTTTATAAAATAGAAGATAAAATTTTACAAAGCTTAATTGATAAATATATTAATGGAGATACAGATTTAAATTCAATAGCTGAAATTTGGCATAAAGTTATATATTAGATTATATAGGAAGGAAAAATAAATGGTTTATAAATTAAAATTTTTTTTAAAAAATAAGATTCCATGGTTGTATACTTTTGCATTACATTTATATCAAAAAATAAATAAACAACGATTTTCTGAAAAAAACAAAAAATTAGGGACAAAAAACAAAGGAAAAAAAATATATATTATTAGAATTAGAAGAGAAACGTTAGGATTAATGGGATATTATATGGCTGTTTTGGGACATTTAAATATTGCCGAAAGTAAAGGTGCTATTCCTGTAATAGATATGAAAAATTATAAAAACACATATTTAGAAGAAGAAAAAATAGGCAAGGAAAATGCTTGGGAATATTATTTTTTTCAACCTACAACTGAGGTTTCTTTAGATGATGCTTATAATAGTTATTATGCAATTTTAAGTAATTTGGAAACACCTTTTGAAGCTAATCCAAGATGGTTTTATGAAAGAGTCATATGCGAGAATAAGCTTAATAAATATTTTAATTTAATAAAAGAATATATAAAATATCAACCTGAAGTTGAAGAAATATTAATTAAAAACTACAATGAATTATTAAAACCAATCCTAGATAAAAAAAATAAAATTTTAGGAATTGTTTGCAGAGGAACAGACATCATAAATTTTCAAGGTCATAGTATTCAACCATCTTTGGAGCAATCATTAAAATATGTTAAAATATTAATGGATAAATATAAATGTAACTATCTTTTTATAGCATCAGATTCTAATAAAGCTATTGAATATTTTAGAGAAAACTTGGGAGATAAAACGGTAATTGTTAATGAAAGTGTTAGATATGATGAATTTAATAATAAAAAAGTTAATGTTTTAAGTGAAATGAAATTTGATAGAGAAAATGATAAATATCTAAGAGGTATAGAATATCTTACAACTATGTATTTATTATCAAAGTGTAATGTCCTTTTTGGTAGTTTGGTAGGTTCTACGATAGGTGCTATTTGTATGAATAATGGAGAGTATGAGCACATAGAAATTTTTGATGAAGGGGTTTATAAATAGAAAAAAATTAAGTAGGGAGGTATAAAATAATATGACTATATTATATTCGGCATATGAATGTAATCCAAATTTAGGATCAGATGCATATGTTGGATGGTCTTGGGTCTTGAGTATGTCAAAATATGAAAATGTTCATGTACTAACACATGAAAGAAACAGAGAAGACATAGAAAATTTTAAAAAAAAGAACAATATTAATGCAGTTTTTCATTATATAGATACAAAGAGTATCATAAATAGAATAATAGGCAAAAGAATAGGATACTTTTATGATTATGTAATATGGCAGAAATATGCATATAGATATGTAAAAAATTTAATTAAGAAAACGAAAATCGACGTTATACATCATGTATCAATTGCTGATTTTAGAGTAATTGGGGATTTATGGAAATTAAATATCCCATTTATATATGGTCCTGTTGGTGGAGGACAAGTAACTCCAAGGTCAATGGAAAAGTATATAAAAAAGTTTAAATTTAAAGAAAAATTGAGAGAAATAATTAATATTATAGCTGTTATTAGACCTAAATATAGAAAGGCAATAAAAAAAGCATATAAAGTCTATATTTCAAATAATGAAACAATTAGTTTTATTAAAAAATATTCAAATAAAGATGTTGAATTAATTCGCATGTGCGAATTAGGAATAGACGAAAAATCTCTAAATAAAAATGAAAATATTGTACATGAGCTAAATGATGTTGTACATATTTTAGTTGCTGGCAGATTAATGTATAGAAAAGGAATTGAATTTTTATTAGATGTCGTAGAAAGAATAGAAACTAAAAAGAAATTTATTGTGGATATATATGGAAGAGGGCAACAAAAAGAAAGCATAGAAAAAAAGATTCATGATAAAAAATTAGAAGAGATTGTTAAACTCCATAATGGTATTCCATATACAAAAATGGAAGAAATATATATGAAATCAGATGTACTTATTCTACCATCACTTAGAGAAACAACAGGGACAGTAGTAATAGAAGCTATGTCAAATAAATTACCAGTAGTAGCACTTAACCAAAATGGAGTAAAATATTTAATAGAAAATGATTCAGGATATTTGGTTGATATTTCATATGATTGTGACGAAATAATAAGTGATTTTACAAAAGGGATGACAGAATTAATTGAAGATTATACATTGAGAAGGAAATTAGGAGAAAACGGGTTTAATAAATTGAAAACATATTATACTTGGCAGAAAAAAGCGGAACTTATGCTAAAAGTTTATCAAGAAAGTATAGATTATTACAGAAAGGAAAACAAATGATTAGTTTAAAAAAAATGTTTTATATAGCTCTTATATTATTTCCATTAGGAACCTTGATTACGTCAGTATCTATAATAGGTATGATTGTTAATAAACTGTTGATGATTTTTATAATTTTAGGATTAATAGGCTTTTTAGATAGGGGTACGAGAAAAACATATATAATGGTATTTTTAGTAGCTGCTTTGTTTATATTAGATTTATTTTTTACAAATTTTCCTTTAATACATTCGAATGAAATTTATTACCTATTTATATGGGTAGTTTTTCTAAATGTATTTTGTGATAAAATAGATATTTGGTTTAAAGATTTATGTAATATGGAAACAGTGATGAAGTTAGTAATTGTGATATGGAATATATTAGTTATAATTTCACTTTTTTCTTCCAAGTGCTATGATGAGACAGGAGCATTTATTTCCTTAACAGGTGGGATGCATAGATTTGATTCTTCAGCATTATTAATTATAACATTTATATTATTTTTATATAAAAAAAATAAAAACAAAAAAATTTTCTTTTGGATGGTAGTACCATACATTGGTATTTTATTAAGTGGTGCTAGAACATATATATGTGTTGCTGCTGCATTATTAGTATTAATATTATATGGAATAATTAGAAAAAAGATATATTTTTGGATTTTTATTATCCCAATAGGAATTTTAGGAGTTTATCTAATTTTAAACACTACAGTTATGAAAAATAGACTGGAATTTAGTAATTTTGTACTAGAGAAATATGGGTATTTAGGTGCAATTACAAGTGGACGTTCAATATTTTGGAAAATAGATTTACAAGAATTCTCAAAAAGTCCAGTGGCACATAAATTATTTGGTAATGGATTTAATTTTATTCGAGAAACAAATGGAAGGTATTATGGTAAACAAATATGGGCACATAATGATTATATTAATATTATTGGATGTAATGGATATATGGGATTACTATTATATTTAATATCTTATTTTAGAATAATGAAAATAGGAAAAAAATATTTTAATCAAAAAAAATTATTGATTTTTATATTAATAAATTTTGTTTTTATTTTTAATGCTATGTTTAATATGCTATATACATATCAAAGTGCAGTATTTTCTATACCATTTATTTTATACTTTTTTTATAATAGTAGCAACGAGAGAAAGGAAAAGAACGAAATAATATGAAAAAAATAGAAAGAGAAAACTATATATATAATTTAATATATCAATTTGTTACTATCGCATTTCCAATTATAATAACTCCATATACTGCAAGAATTTTTGGAGCAGACGGAATAGGAGATTATAGTTATACAGTTGCAATTAATACATTATTTACTTTAATTTTAACATGTATGGGGCGTTATGGTTTTAGAGAAATTTCATATACGCAAGAAAACAGAAAGGAAAGAAGTAATGCATTTTGGGAAATTGTTCTTATGAAAACAATTATTTTTATTATGCTTTTCATAGGATATATATTTCTTATCGTATTTTCAAGAGAATATAAGATGTTATATTTAGCACAACTTATATCCCTTGTTTATGCTTTGCTAGATATAAGTTGGTTTTGGCAAGGAAATGAAAATTTTAAGATTACTGCAAGTATAAGTGCATTAAATAAGATTTTTCTAATTGCATTAATTTTCATATTTGTAAAAGATAGAAATGATTTATTTTTATATGCTTTTTTAATAAGTTTTATTACTTTTTTAGGCTCAGTCATAATGTGGCTTCCACTTAGAAAATTAATAGATAAGCCACAAAAATTAAAAATAAAAAGACATATAAAAAACTGTATTTTAATTTGTATTCCATTTATTATTATTGAATTATATTCATCTGTAGATAAAGCAATGATAGGGTTCATAACTAGAAATAGCTTTGAAAATGGGTATTATGAGCAAACGGTTAAAATTACAAAAATGGTAATGGTAGTTTTAACTTCAATGAGTTTAATAAAAGCACCAAGACATTCAAAATTGGCTAAAGATAACAACCAAGATGAGCTAAAGAGTTCATTATATGAGTCTTTTTCATTTATGTTATTATTAGGATTACCGATTACATTTGGATTATGTGCTATTTCAAATAAGTGTGTCCCTCTATTCCTAGGAACAGGATACGAGAAGGTTATAACATTAATGTTTTGGTATGCTCCATTTATGATTTTACATGGGTTTGTTGATATATTAGCTAATCAGTATTTTATTCCAAAAAAAGAACAAAATGTTTATACAATTTCTGTTGGGGCATCATGTGTTGTAAATATTATATTAAATATTTTATTAATAAAATATAGAGGGGCATTAGGAGCTATAATGGCTACTGTTATTTCTGAACTTTTTAGTTGTTGTATTCTATTTTATTTTGCAAAGAATATGTTATCGTTATTAAAAATTGCTAAAGAGAATTATCAATTTCTCATTGCTGCTTTTATTATGTTTATTGTATGCGGTATAACAAATTATATTTTAAAAGGTTACATAATGGTAAATATTATAATGCAAGTAATAATAGGAATAATAACCTATTTTTCTATTCTTTTTGCAATTAAACAAGAATATTTTATGTTCATTTTTTACAATATATTATTAAAAATAAAAAGGAAAATGCCTCAGCTTTAAAATATGCGTTTATTTGAGAAAAGTAAGGAAGGAATGAAATTTATTATGAAAACAATAGTAATTGGTATTGCTGGAGGAAGTGGCTCAGGAAAAACTACGCTAGCAAATAACATAAAAAAAGAATTCAAGAATGAAATATTAGTTCTATCACATGACTTTTATTATAAGAGCAATCGAGGATTATCGATGGAAGAAAAAAATAAGTTGAATTATGATCATCCAAATGCTTTTGATACGGATATGTTAATTCAACATGTTAAATCTTTAAAAAAAGGTGAGTGTATTGAAAGACCAGAATATTCATTTATAAAACATGATAGAGAAGAGTACAAAATAAAAGTAGAACCCAAAAAATTAATAATGATTGAAGGTATTCTTATTTTTGAAAATAAGGAATTAGCAGATTTGATGGATATAAAAATATTTGTTGAAACTGATTCTGATATAAGATTTATTCGAAGATTATTAAGAGATGTTCAAGAGAGAGGAAGAACAGTTGATTCTGTTATAAATCAGTATTGCAATACTGTTAAGCCTATGTATGAGCAATTTGTAGAATACAGCAAAAAAAATGCAGATATTATTGTTCCAAAGGGAGGAAATAATATGGTGGCACTAAGTATGATAGTAGAATATATAAAAAAGCAGCTCATATAGATTAGAAAACACAAAAGTTACTAGATAATAGTTTAAGGTCAAATATTCTCTTGAAACATTGAAATATTAATACTTTTCAAAGTTTCTCGGCTCATTTCGTAATTGTAAGAAATTCTACATCGATTTTTCGGCACCCTTTCACTTAGTCCTCGCTAGCGCTCGACGCGAACATTTTCCAAAAAATCTTCTTAGAATTTCTAAAATTACTCCAATCACATTCGAAACTTTTCAAATTATTAATATTTCAATGTTTCGAGAACAAAATTATATTAAAACTATTATATAGTAACATACAAAAGAACAAGAGATAAAAAATCTCTTGTTTTTTTGGAAAAAAAGTGATATTATAATACAAGATTTTAGTTGAAAAAAGAAAGGAATGATTTTATCTATGAAAATACTAATCACTGGAGCAAATGGAATGCTTGCAAAAGAAGTAAAAGAAAAATTTGCAAATGGAAATGACATTACATCAACAGATGTAGCAGAATTAGACATTACAAATGAACAAGGAGTTATGGATTATGTAACAAACCTTAAACCAGATTTAATAATTAACTGTGCTGCATATACTGCAGTTGATAAGGCAGAAGAAAATTTTGATTTAGCAGATAAAATAAATGGAGATGGTCCAACATTTTTAGCAAAGGCAGCAAAGGCAAATGGATGTAAATTAGTACATATTTCAACAGATTATGTTTTCGGTGGAGATTTAAACTTAAACGAAGTATATAAAGAAGATGATGAGAAAAAACCAGTAACAGCTTATGGAATAACAAAACTTCATGGAGAAAAGGGTATTCAAGAAAGTTTAGATGAATACTATATATTTAGAACTGCATGGCTATATGGAATTGGTGGAAATAACTTTGTAAAAACAATGACAAAATTAGGAACTGAACGTGATGAGTTAAGCGTAGTTTCAGACCAACATGGTAGCCCAACATATGCAAAAGACTTAACTGAGATTATTTACCAAGCAGTTAATAAAAAAATACCTTATGGTATTTATAATGCAACAAACGAAGGCTATACAACATGGTACGATTTTACAAAAGAAATTTTAAATGAGCAAGGAATAAATTGTAAAGTAAACCCAGTAACAACTGAGGAATATATAGAGATGATGAAAGTAACACAAGCAAAAAGACCATTTAATTCTCAAATGTCAAAAGATAAGTTAAAAGCACAAGGAATTGATGTTCCAGAGTGGAGAGATGGTTTAAGAAGATATTTAGAAGAGGCAGGGCTTGAAAAATAATTGCGTTTTGGCGTTGTTAAAATTTTATTTTAAAATGCTTATGTACTATATGTACACTCCGCTTTTAAAATAAAATTTTGCCTAGCCAAAAGCACAATTCTTTTCCAATCCAAATATGCACTTTAAGAAAGGAATGATTGAAAAAATGAAAAATAGAAAAGGAATCATATTAGCAGGTGGAAGTGGAACTAGGTTATACCCATTAACACTTGCAATTTCAAAACAAATAATGCCAATATATGATAAACCTATGATTTATTACCCATTATCAGTTTTAATGGAAGCGGGAATTAAAGAAATACTAATTATTTCAACTCCAAGAGATATAGTAGTATTTAAAGAGCTTTTAGGAGATGGTTCACAATTTGGAATAAGTTTTAGCTATAAGGTTCAAGAAAAGCCAAATGGTTTAGCAGAAGCATTTATAATAGGCGAAGAATTTATTGGAGAAGATAATGTTGCCATGATTTTAGGTGACAATATGTTTTATGGTTCACACTTAACAGATATGTTAGAAAATGCAAATAAAAGAGAAGATGAGGCAACAATTTTTGGTTACAGAGTAAGTGACCCTAGAGCATATGGTGTAGTTGAAATCGACAAAGATGGAAAAGCAATTTCAATTGAAGAAAAACCACTTAATCCAAAATCTGAATATGCAGTACCAGGCTTGTATTTTTATCCAAATGATGTTACAAAAATTGCAAAAAGTATAAAGCCATCTAAAAGAGGAGAACTAGAAATAACTTCAGTAAATGAAGAATATATGAAGAAAAATAAACTATATGTGGAAAAATTTGGTAGAGGCATGGCTTGGTTTGATACAGGAACACATGATGCACTTTTAGAAACTGCAAGTTTTGTACAAACTATAGAAAAAAGGCAAGGAGTACAAGTTTGTTCACCAGAAGAAATAGCTTTCCAAAAAGGATGGATAAATAAAGAGGAATTGTCAAAATTAGCAGATAAATTTATAAAAACAGAATATGGAAAATATTTAAAAGCTTTAAGCAAATAATTGTTATGCTAAAGTAAATGCGTTTAAAAAATTTAACAATATAGAAGTAAAAAAATAATAATAAAGAGGAATTTAAAATGGGAAAATTTAAAAGAATAGATACATCAATAGAAGGTGTATGCATTATAGAGCCAACTGTATTTGGTGATAATAGAGGTTATTTTATGGAAACTTACCATAAAAAGGATTTTGAAGAAATAGGTTTAAATTACGAGTTTGTACAAGAAAACCAATCAAAATCTAAAAAAGGAGTTTTAAGAGGTCTTCATTTTCAAAAAGAAAACACTCAAAGTAAATTAGTTAGATGTATTAAAGGTGAAGTATTTGATGTTGCAGTAGATTTAAGGCCTGGAAGTAAAACTTATGGAAAATGGGAAGGAGTTATACTTTCTGAAGAAAATAAAAGAATGTTTATGATTCCAAAAGGATTTGCACATGGGTTTTTAGTTTTATCTGAAACTGCTGAATTTTGTTATAAATGTGATGATGTATATAATCCAAATGCTGAGGGTGGTTTAAAATGGGATGACACTGAAATTGGAATTATTTGGCCAGAAGTTCCAGGAATGAAAAAAGAAGAATACCTAACATCTGAAAAAGATGGAAAATGGCCAACACTAAGTGAATTAAAAAATACAGATTTATTTAAAAATTTAGAAAAATAGAAGGAGAAAGAAATGAAAAATATTTTAGTAACAGGAGCTGCAGGGTTTATAGGAGCAAATTTTGCAGAATTAATGGTAAAAAAATATGAAGGAGAGTACAACATAATTGTATTTGACAAATTAACATATGCAGGAAATTTGCATAATTTAGATAGTATAAAAGACAAAATTACATTTGTTAAAGGTGATATTTGTGATTTTGATTTTGTAATGGAAACATATAAAAAATATAATATCGATAGTATTGTTCATTTTGCAGCAGAATCACATGTGGATAATAGTATAAAAAATCCATTTGTATTTACTGAGACAAATGTAATTGGAACACATACTCTATTAGAAGCTGCAAAACAATATTGGGGAGAAGGAAGCCCAAATAGATTTGTTCATGTTTCAACAGATGAAGTTTTTGGTACATTAGGTGAAGAAGGCTATTTTTCAGAAAGCTCTCAAATTAAGCCAAATAGTCCATATTCTGCATCAAAAGCATCATCAGACTTAATTGCATTTGCATATTCTGAAACATATAAAATGAATGTAGTTGTTACTAATTGTTCAAATAATTATGGACCATATCAACATCACGAAAAATTAATACCACATATGATAAGCTTAGCACTTCAAGACAAACCATTACCTGTTTATGGAGAAGGTTTAAATATTAGAGATTGGCTTTATGTTGAAGACCACTGTGAAGCTATTGATATTATTTTACATAAAGGTAAAAAAGGTGAGAGATATTGTATAGGTGGACATAATGAAAAGAGAAATATAGAAATAGTAAAATTAATACTTGAACACCTTAAAAAGCCAGAAAGCTTGATTTCACATGTGGAAGATAGAAAAGGTCATGATTATAGGTATGCAATAGACCCAACAAAACTAAAAACAGAATTTGGCTGGGAACCAAAAACAATGTTTAAAGATGGAATAGTAAAAACAATTGACTGGTATTTAAGCCATCCAGAATATTTAATGAAATAAGTAAGAATTCTATTATAAAGTGAACCTAAATTGTTAGACAAATTTGTTTAATAAGGAAGGTTCATTTTTTATGTTTTGTAAGTGTTAAAGTGATTATAAACATTATAGCAACTTGAGGTTCCAAATTGGAACCTCATCTTATAAAA
This sequence comes from uncultured Clostridia bacterium, assembly GCA_947168035.1. Lineage (GTDB taxonomy): Bacteria > Bacillota > Clostridia > TANB77 > CAG-508 > CAG-269. The sequence continues at coordinate 22,813 of CAMVKF010000007.1, forward strand.
AACTTGAAGTCGCAATTTGCGACCTCAAGTTTTTTAAAGGAGAGAGTTTTATTTATAGTTGTCGAATTTTGTCAATGAAAATTTCTTGCAAGAACTTATATTTCATGATAAAATCATTATGTTAAATCCAAAATTACTTATTCAAAAAATTTATTTAGTTTTTATTATTCTAAATTAAAAAATAAAAATTTCAAAGAAAGAAGTGATGAATATAGCAGATTTATTAGACCCCAAAAATGACTATGTTTTCAGGAGAATATTTGGACATACAGGAAACGAAGAAATAACAAAAGGCTTACTAGAATCTATAATTACAGACAAAATCGATAAAATAGAATTAGACTCAAATCCAATAACAGAAGCAGATTTATTAGATGATAAAGTAGGAATATTGGATATAAAAGCCAAATTAAATAATGGGAATGTAAATTGTGATATTGAAATGCAAGTAGTAAACCAAAAAGACATAGAGAAAAGAATCTTATTTTATTGGAGTAAAATGTATGTGCAGACTATTAATGTTGGAAATGATTATGAAAATTTAAAAAGATGTATAGTTATATTAATAGCAGATTATGATTTAGAGAAATTAAAAGAAATTCCAGAATTTGTAACAAAATGGAAAATAACTGAAGAAAAGTATCCAAAATTGGTCTTGACAAATGTTTTAGAACTATATATAATTTCATTAAAGAAGGTCAAAAAAAGTGATATAAATAGTAAAGAACAGTTATATAAATGGCTAAAATTTATAAATAATCCAAAGGAGGAACTCGGAATGGAAAATACTGGAATAAAAAAAGCTAAAGAAGTTCTAAAAGCAATAAGTCAAGATGAAGAAGAAATAAGAAAGGCTGAATTGAGAGAAAAATATATAAGAGATCAACATGCAATAATGTTGGCAGGAATTGAACAAGGAATTAAGCAAGGAATTGAGCAAGGAATT
>CAMVKF010000008.1 GCA_947168035.1 uncultured Clostridia bacterium
AACATTCTTACCAAAAGTATGAGATATACAAAAAACTTTCCTATTATTGATAAAAGTCCCTGTGCTAAAAATAATATATTTTGTAATCCATATTTTGTAAAAGATCGCTTAGATTGAAATAAAAAGAGTGCTTCAGGATTTGTATTAAAATAATAACCTCTATCATTTGTTCCCGTCCCACTATTATCTTTTACATATACTGTAAGATAATATAACTCTCTCTCTGCATCATCATTTTGTACAATAACTTTTGAAAATGAAACAACTAGACTCATATAAACAATTATAAAAAACATAGCTACAATTGTAATTATCCACTGTTCAGTAAGCTCTTTTCTTACTTTATCTCTATCTATTTTATTCCCCTCTGCTAACATTTCTTTATTTTGCAATAATTTTTTCTCATATGGTAGCTGAATTGATGAACTTTCTGAAATAGCATGTTTAATTAATATTATGCCTATATAAATTAATTGTATAATAAGAGCAGCGGCTGACACATATAGTGTAGCACTAAAACCCATCTTTACATATTTTCGAATATTTTTCCAGGATTCGTTTAAATTATCTGATTCATTATTCATAAAATCAATATCTAAAATATCTATCGCCTTACCAATGTCGCTCTCTGGATCTAAATCTTCAAATGAATCTTTTCCATAAATAACTAAAGGTAAGGTTGTTTGCATTTTTGGCAAATATGTAGTTATCGTATCAATATCTATTTCTACATCAGCAGACGCAGGAGGGCCATCTACCGCAACCTCATGGTAGTCAATAATTTCTTTCCATTCTTCAAGGCTCGTAGCTCCAAATGAAAATTTATTTATTTGGCATATAACTATAAATGAAACTATAATAAAAATCAGAATTTTGATTATTTTATTCAATTTTTCTATATCTCCTTCCTATTGACTGTCTACATATGTATATAAATTATTTTTATTTTTCTCAATTTCATTTATTTTAGAATCCAATTTAACAGTTGTAATATCAGTAATACTATTATCAATTGGCTCTATGGCATAACTAAAATTTTCGTAATCTAAATAAACAATATAAATATAATTTTTTTTGCCTTCTTCTCCTTCAATAGATACTTTAGCTGAGAATCTTGCGATATTATTATCTTCTATAAATAATTGTGTCATATTTTCAATTACAATATTTGATTCAAAATAATCTATATATAGCTTTTTAGATATATTTTCTGTATCTATGCTATTTTTTTCTATAAATTCTTTACTTAATCTATCATATACTTTTTTTCTCAAGTCATTATCAGATACATTTTTTGAATTTGCATTATCATAATTTGCTATACTCATATCTGTTAAATCATACAAAAAGTTTTGCAAAATTTCTTTTACAGTATTAAAATATATAGATTCTTCTCCAATTTTTCTAGGGGTTTCAGTATATATATAGTCACTTGCGCCTATGTCGCCATGTAAAAGGTCAAAATCATATTCTGGATCTATTTCTTTTTCTAGTACCTTATCTTTTTCTTCTTCATCATCATCTTCTTCAAATACATCTATTGCAGGTTCATCATCATCTTCTTCAAATACGTCTATTGCAGGTTCTTCATCATCATAAAAATCTTCATTTATTAGTGCTCTATTTCTTATAAATATAGCTAGACCGCAAAATTACCAGAAAAAATATTATACTTATAGCTGTTACTACTATATATTTTTTTATTTTATCTTTTTTCATATAATTCCTCTCTTTTAATTTTATTGTACACAATTTTATTCTCTATAATTATCCCCAAATTTTTTAACCTATCTTAATTATTGTGGTGGTCTATAACGAACATCAAATTGAGTAAAGCCTCCTTTTGGTGGATATGGAGCTCCTGTTGGTACAGTTGTTCTTCCAGTATTATCATCTTTTTCAATAACAGCAGTATATTCATCCCATACTTTTCCATCTCCTGCATAAATTGCTACGTGTTCACCTGAATTAACTAAAATATCCCCTTCAATTAATTTATCATTCGCATTTAATTTTTGCCACCTTTCAGCTGCAGCCATCTCAGCTATATCATTTGCTGCCCAGTACCCATGTTTATTTATTGTATCTTTAGATAATTTCCCAGTTTTCCATAATACAATTGCAGTATATATTGCACAATTAATGTTATAATCTGGATTATTATAATTTTCATCTAAATTATTATTTGTTCTATTACCATAATTTACATTTTTATTCATTAAATATCTAGTTAATTGTTCACAAGTTCTCATAATGTCTGCATCTCCCACTGCTGGAACTGCAGGGGAAGCACCTGACCCTGTAGAAGCATCATCAGAACCCTCATCAACTTTTGCAACTAAAACACTAGTTTCATCTCCCCCAGTAATTAAATTTTCGATACTAGTTGCTATGGAATCAACTATTTCTGCCAAAATGTTACCCAATACATTTGTTATAGATGTATCATTATCTGATTTTTTTTGAGTAGCTACTCTTCTTATATTCTCACTCTCTCCACTAGCCATTGTTTTGGTTTGAACAATATCAACTGGTCCTTCCGGATGCTCAAAATAACTTCCTCTATTACATATTACAGTTATATTGGCAAATTTATCCATAAAATCACCACTTGGTCTACCTGATGCATCTTTTAATAAAAACTCTAATATGTCACATTTGTCAACTCCATCTACTGGATATTTATGCCCCATAAAAATACCATTGTAATAATACCCAACATCATTTCCCTCATTATCAAATCTACCTTTTGCATCCCCCATCACACATTTATATACTTTTTCTTCATTGCCATCTTGTATATAAACATCAATATAATCTCCTGCCTCTCCAAAAGTTGGTGTAAGTGCAATTAAATACCTTTTTTCACCAGCTAATGTTAAATATGCACAATTAATTGGCTCCTCTGCTTGTTCTCCTGGTTTTCCTTGTTCCTTCCAGGTTTGATTAACTTTATATTGCTTTGAAGTTTCATTCCAATTAATATCTTCTGTTTCAAACTGTGCAGAATATTGTGGTAAATCATTTGGAATCAAAAACTTGGTTCCTTCTTCTACAGCTAAAACTTGTCCAAACTTTAGATTTATAATGATAAACATAAATATAGATAGAAATATTAGTAATTTTATTTTGTTTATTTGTTTTCTCATATTTTTATCATCCTTTTTTCGGGGGCACATATTAAGCCAACCCCTCTACATTTTTAATTAATTTATTTTAACTTATTTTTCATCTATTAATATAATAAAATCATCATCTTCTTTAAGAATGATTTTTACTTTTATCACTCTATTTATTCCTTGTTCCTTTTCTTTATTTAGCAATACTATTTCAAATTTATAGCATACAAATTCTCCAATTGTTTCATAATTATTAACTCTATAACCTGTTTTATTGTAAAAAATATCTTTAATATATTTTACAAAATCCTCATAACTACCAAATTTTTGTTTTTGCATACTATCAAATTTTTTATATACAAATTCATAGTTTTTATCATTTATTGCATTAATAACCATATCAATACAATATTTAGCTTGGTTAATTGGAAGGTTTGATGAAGCAAAAATTTTATAGTAGAAGGTTCCATCCCAATAACTTTCTAATATATATGTACATTCTAGAATATTTTTTACTCTAAAAACATACTCTCTATTATTACCTATACCTACATATTCCGTCAGATTACCGTATTCATTAGATATATAATTTTTTATTTCATCACTTGCAAATTCATCTCTTCTTTCTTCAATATATTTTTTAAAAGAAGAATAATTTTCAAATCTTTCATTTTTATATGTTTTATCTAAATTATTAAATAAATTCTCATTATCTTTTAATACATCAAATTTAAGTTTTTCATAACATTCTTTTGTAATATCTAATTCACTAACATTTAAATTACTATAATAATTTACAGCTCTATTTTCAATAGTTTCACTTACTCCTAAAACATCATTTTCTTTTAAATTTGTCATTTCTTTTTTTACTAAATATTCATTTGGGTAAACTGTAAAAATAGTTTTTTTGCTATCTATTTTAATAATAATTGCACAATTTTTAAAAGTGCTATCACCTGTTTCCAATCGGTGGTATATAATATAAGCATTCTTATTTAAATCAATTTTTTGGCTATATATTTCATCAATTACAAATAATGGTATTTGAATATTTCCAACTAATTTTTCCACATTTTGTTCCGTTATGTTTAAAAACTCAATTGCTTCTTTGTCAATTATATTTAAATTACTTTTTATTTTTTTAGTATTATAAAACAACCCCATACATTTCTTTAAAGTAAAGTATGTAGATGTATCTGTAATTTTATGTAATACATTTTTTGTTTCTTGGTTTATATTTTCCTCTTTTTTTTGATTTATCTCTTTTTCTTTGCTTTCTATAATTGTATTATTTTCAAGATTAATATTTTTTTCTACCTCATTTTTCTCTATATAATTCGTTTCTACCTCATTTGAATCTATATTTGGTATTGCATTATCTTTAATAAAATTAAGAGTGTTTAAGATAGAAATACAAATAATACTAATTATTATTACAACAAATATTGCTATTTTAGTTTTTTTATTTAGTTTCATTTTATCTTAACACTCCTCTCTTAATCATTTCAAAAACCGTTCACGATATTTTTCAAAATCAACTTGCTTTATCAACTTTTGCGTTGTGCTTTGTGTCTGCAATTACTTTTTTATTAAATTTTATTTAATCAGTTTGCAAGTTTTCTACAGATTGGCCATCTTTTTCAATTTCTTTACTTGTACCATTATAAGTATTTCCCTTAATGGTTACATCTTTACATTTACCAACCATTATTTTTCCACAATTGGTAAAAGTATTTCCTGTAACTTGTACATTAATTGATGTCCCATTACCATCATAACCACCAATGTACATTGCATGTTTTTTACAATCTTCAACAATATTATTTTGAACAACAATTGCTTCTGTTTCTCTTTCATTATAAGAATCTGAATGTGTTTCTGCTCCAGCTTCTATTCCACCTTCACAAGATTTTACCGTGTTTCCGATAATTTTAACATCATACCCACCATCTACATATATACCATAAGAATCTTGACCATATGGTGATACACAATCACTCACATTACAATTTATTATTTGAATATGTTCTGGTCTATTAACTTCTGGATGCCCCGGGTTTGTACCTTTGTCATGTCCACACACACATATTGCAATATTACTTTTAACATCTGGTGCTGTTGCCGTAATTCCATCTAATATTATATTAGTACAGTTACCATCAATTGATATTCCCTCACTATAACCTGCACAAATATTTTTCATAGTACAATTTTGCACTACAATATTATTAATTGCATGTTCTCTTGTTGAGCCAGAACCTTCAAAATAAATTGCATTTCCTGCACTATCTTCACTAGTTGAAGGATTTGCTTTAATATCTTCAAATTTACAATCTAATATATTAATATTATTGCAGCTATGTTCTAGGTAAATTGCACGAGTTTCTAATGCTTTTAAATTTTTAAATGTTATGCCTTCAATATTTACATATTTTGCATCACTGCTAACTTTTAGTAATGTACCTCCTCCGCCTTTTCCATCAAAAACTACTTCTCCATCTGCTCTTATAATAATTGGCTTTCCTGATTCACCTTGCTTATTTATTGTAAGGTGCTTAGTATATGTACCTGAGGCAATTATTAATCCATCTCCAGGTTTCAACTTTTTGAAGGCTTCATCAAAAGAAGCTAAAGGTTCAGAAGCTGTTGTTCCACTATTGGTATCTGAGCCTGTAGCCGAAATATAATATGTATCTCCAGTTATTGTCCTAAAAACATTTGTTGAAGAAACTCCAGAAGCTACACTTGATGTAGGTTGTTCAGATTTCAAAATATCAAAATCTATACCTATAGCAGAAGCTATTTGCCCTAAAATTACTAGAACAACTATAGCTAAAATTATTATTCCTATATATGGTAATATTGTCACCAAAAATGAACCGATAGCATTCAATATAATTGTTTTTATTTGTTTTTTTATTTGTTTTTCAGCAATTTTTTTCATATCTTCCATAATTACTCATAATCCTTTCTAAGATATAATAAATTTTCTATACTGCCTTTTTTCCTACAGTTGTTCTAGAAAGATATTCGTTATAATCATTAATAGGTTCTTTATCTGTAATCAAACTTGCTATGGTATTGTATTCTTGCTCTACTCCCATCTCTTTTTGAACTTTTTCCATTGCTCTTTTTACATACTTACTTCTATCACTTTCTTTTCTTATTGAACGTAAATCATCTTGAGCAAGGTCTGCATATTCTGGATGTATATCTTTATTTGCTTTAATAAATTCTTGGTCTAATCTTTCATCTATTTTTTTCATTCTTTTAGCAAAATCTTCATTATTTGCTTGAATAATCTTTCTTACATTTTTTTCAAATTCTTTATACCCTTCTTCACCTAAAAACTCTCTTACTTGCTCACTATGTTCTGAATTTTTAACTGCTGTTACAACTTTTTCTGCAAGCTCTGGACCTATTTGTTTTATTTTTTCCTCTGTTTCTTTTAATTTTAGTTCTTCTATGTTTTTTCCTTTTTCTTTTGCTTGTTTTTCTAATTCTTTAAGTCTTTCATCAGAAATAGCATATTCTGCATTTTCTTGCAATGCTTTAGCTAATATTTCTCGTGTCTCGCTAGAGCTTTCTAATATTTTATTTAATGCTTCTTTTGCCTGTTGATTTACATTTACCGTATAGTCTGCTTGTTTTCTTGCACGGTTTTCTAATTTAAATTCATTTTCTTTTTGCATTTGTGCAGCTTCTTGTATTGCTTTAAACATGTCCTCTGAACTCATATTTGAATTTTGTTTAATAGCAGAAGCGAAATATTTACTTATTTCTTTTACATCTAGTGGTTTTTTTACTCCATTTTCTATTTGTTGTGCTCTGGTATATTCTGCCTTTCCTTTTAAATTAGAATATTGAACTGCTTGTTTACTTGTAAAATTATAATTTCTTGCTTCTTTAAAAGCTTGTTTACGGTCATCTATTTTCCATTGCATGTTCAAACCAGTTGCAACATATCTTGCATGCTGATTAGCTTCGATTACATTGTCATTTATAACCACTTCAGTTGTATGATTATTAACTATTGGAGTAGTTGTATTATGTACAACTTGCGTTCCTGCTCCATTTATATTTGCTCCTCTATAGTTTGCTGTTCCTTTTTTACCTGAAAGTTTTCCTGCAATATATCCTGCTGTTGCAGCTCCTCCAGCGGTAATAGCTGCTCCAATTTTTGTTAATCCACTATTTCCTTTACTATATCCTCTTAAATTAGCAGCTTTTAATGCATTCTCTACACGCTGATTATACATTCTATTTGCATTATCATCAAATTGATTAATTAAATCATCTGCCATCTTTTTATGCCTATCAATATTATTTTTAAAATTTTGTGCAGTATGTTTATTGTAGCCTGTAGCTGCCATATCCCTTAATTGTCTTTTTTTAGCTTTAACATAATTATTATAATCCCCAATAACTCTATCTTCAAACGCTTTTTTATCTGCCATAATACTCTCATATGCTGACCTTTTAATTTGGCTTCTTTTCCTGTTTTCTTCTCTTGCTTGTTCCTTTAATTGTTTAATTTTAGCAAACTGCTCTTTTTGTGCTTTATAGGTTCTTCCTGTTACACCACTTGCAGCAAGCGTTAAACCTGCTTTAAGAGCATCTACATTAGGTTTTGTAGCTTTTTTAACTCCACGTATAACCTTACTTGCGCCTTTACCCAATTTTGAATTTGCTATAGTATTCTTTGCAAGAGAAACTTTATCTGCAACTTTATATTTCATTCCTTTTGCAAGCCATGCTACACCGTTTATTTTTCTAGTTACACCTAATTTATTATTAGCTATTCCTACACCTTTTTGGGCTATTTTCATTCCTTTTTTAGCTAATGCTGCTACTTGTGCTCCACCTGCAAAACCTGCTAATCCAGCTACTACACCTGTTGCAACCTTTCCTAGTCCTAGTGCCATATTTTGTGAAGTTTTGCTTTTCTCTACCCCTAAAGGTGCTGTATCGTAACCTGCTCTAGGCTTATCTTTTATTATTTGTGCCTGTTCATGATTTATATATCCTGCAGGTAATGATTGCACATTATTTTTTTCTGTTAACTTTTTTGAAGGCGTAACCACATCTTTTATTAATCCAATCAGTACACCAGCAGCTACTACCAAAGTTATTATACCTGTAATTCCCATACTAAACTCCTCCCTAAAATTATTTAATCAGCACTCATAGCATAAATGAACGATATTAATGATTGCAATAATGCAAATCCCATATAATGCTTTACCCAAGGTAAAAAATTTTCTTTTACAAATTTTTCATCATTTGCTAAAATTCCACGTATTACAATAATTGGTCCCCTTATTGCAACTATAACTATAAAAACCTTTCTTACAAAACATACAATTGCTAATCCAAGATTTACTGCTACATCCCTAACATAATCCTTTGTATAAGATATTTTTTGTTCAGCTAAATTTGGGTTTTGCATACTTGCCATATATCTATAATAACCAGTTTTTGTTGTACTAAAACTATAATCAGCTTCCTCTACATTTACTCTAATTGGTAATTCGATTTCATCACTTGTCGAAACCATTGAAAAAGTTAGTTTATTTAAATAAATCCCTAATGACATAACAACTACACATAGAATGAGTAAGCCTGTATATTTTGCAAAATTTTGTATTCCCTCTATATGACTCTTTTTTTCATTCGGATTTATAACTCCCTTAATTAAATTAAAAGCATGCCAAAATAAACCAGAAATTAAAATTATAGTTGCAATATATATTTCTATTCTAATAATCATTCTTACAATTCTTCCATATTTACCAAAATTAGAATCTGAGCTAAAAAAATCCGCATCAAAACTTGGTATTCTTCCTGCTGAAATTGTATACCAATCAACTACAATAACAGGAATCAAGGTATCACTTGAAAAATCATATTTTTTTTCATCTGTTGATTCATCATCTGCTATATCAATATTAATTGCTTTTTCAGTTTGATTTGGTGATCTATAATTTTTTTGGTAGCCTTGTTTTACCATTGTAAACATATTTCTATGTCCTGCACCAGCATCCGTATGTTTAGAATCTCCCTCAACTCCATCATCTTCTAAATATGAGTATTTATAACATACTAGTCTATCATCATATGTTTTTAATGAAAGCGTAGCAAATCCATTAGCAGCCCACTGAAAACCATCAATTATACCAAGAGCTGTATCACAAATTGCAACTTTCATTGTTCCTGGTAAATTAGTTACATTAGCCCAAAAACCTCCAAATGAATATGTAGAAAATGTAATTAAAAGAGTAATTATAATTATTACACAACTAATTATTTTTTTCATAATGCTTTTACCTCTCTCCTTTTATAGTGAATTATAAATTAGACCATTAATTAAGCAGTATAATACTAACACTACTTGCATTGCACCTAACTCTAAATAAGATACAGCCCATTTTTTAAAACTCATATTAAATATATTCTTTAAATCAAAAGCATCACATACAACTATTAGTGGCCCTACTATAGCTAATACCCACATTAAAAATGTTCTTATAAGCATAAATCCTGAAAAAAGTAAGTTTACCAATGTTATTATTCTATACTTTAATACATATTCTAATTTTTTTGAACTCAAATCAACATTTTCAATTTGAGCCATATATCTTATATATCCAGTTCTATTTGTACTAAAGCTATAGCCTGCTTCCTCAACATTTACTCTTATTCTTTGTTCTGTTCTCATAGTTTGAGCAACTGATGTATATAACATTTGCCCCCCATAAATAGCAATTGCCATAATTACAATTGTGCCTATAAACATTAAGCAAGATTTTGCAAATCTGTTCATAGCATTTTGTTGTATTACTCTTTTAGATGGGGTTAGAGCTGTTCTTGTAATTAATTGTATTGAATACCAAATTAACCCTAAAACAAGAAGACTAGATGATAAATACAAGGTAATTCTTATAATTAAAAACACCACTCTTCTTAGTTTTGACCACTTAGATGTACTTTCATGTATTTCATTATTAACCACCAAAAAGTTTACGTCAAATTTGTTTACTTTATTTTGTGCAAGTTCAGTTATATCAACTGTAACTACTGGAATTTTAGTTTTTTCTGAAAATCCAAATTTTTGAAAGTTTTTTAAATCAGTATTATTTATATCTACATCTCTAATCTCTTGCCAAGAGTCATCTCCTTTATTTTCGTCTCCTTTGCTAACATTTGCATACATATTTCTTGTAATTGGACCTTCATCATCACTTGACTCACTTAAACGTTTGTATGAAAAAACCAATTCGTCATCTTTTTGAAAACTATTTACCATTTGCTGAGTTTTATCTATTGATGGTAGGTATGCATCTAAAACACACGTAAGTACTGTTCCAGTAGGATTGTGCTTTAAATTGTTTTTAAAATTTATAGCACTATTGATAAAATCGGCAATATTGTCATACATTTCATCTATTGCTTCGTCCTGTTCTAATAATGCCAATTCCATAGGTGATGTGTCAATTTCTTCCTCATTTACTTTATCAATATCTTCTCCAGTAAATAATTTATCAATTTTCAAATACAAATATTGTCCATACTCTCCTCCTACTTCATGTCCTTCATCACCTTTAGATACAATCATCGAGCAATCCCAAGAAGTTGATGCTCCATCCCAACCATAACTTTTTTTTATATCATCATCTGTAATTGTAGAACTTCTAAGAACTTCGTGCCCACCTATTTTTATTATTCTATATTTTGTTGATGGACCAGCCATTCCTCCTGGTGTAGTTTCTTCTGTAATTTCTATTATAGGTTTTAAAATCATTTGTTTTTGTAGTGTAGTTCCTTCATACCCAAAATTATTTTGCAATTCAGCTATCATTTGAGCTCTTTCTTGGTCTAATGACGTTCCATTTTCTTTTATTTTAATCATGTTTCCTTTAATATCTTTACCATCTATTATTACAGCACTAACAATGCTTGGTATAAATATTAAAATCAGTAAAAAAACAACCAAAGTCTTATTTGCGATTTTCTTCACTGGCCACACCTCTTTTCCTCTTCAATTTGCTCTTTTTAATATTTTTCGTTTTTCCAACTATCCTTTAAATTCTCATAAAAATTATTAAAAAAACTCCTAATATAACTGGTTCAAATACAATTCTACTATAAAGTTTAATAAGTGGTCCTAAATGGAATATACCCTTCACTTCTTCCTCTTGTTCTACAGAATTTTTTTTCATATAATTAATAGCTGCAATTGGCGATATAGCAGTTAGTCCCCCAAGTAAAATAACTCTAATAGACATAGCAAAACAAAGAAGAAGTTTTAAACCATTTGCAATTAATCTTCCTAATGAATGTAAAAATGAACCATCTTGACTTAAATATTTAAAATATCCTGCAAAATTCGTATTAAAAGAATACACGTCTTCAACATCTAACCTTACTAAAAAACTGCTTGTATTCCCATTTAATGCTATATTTAATATTAATTTACTAAAATATATCATTAGTGCCATTAAAACATATGTAAATACTATTATAGCAATACAACCAAATAAATTATCCATAATTTCTTTTGATTTTGTGCTTATATTTGGGTTTCCTTGAATTACTGCAACTATGAGCATTATACTCCTGTAAATCAACATTATTAACATCAAAGCTGAACAAATAAAAAGTACAGCCTTTGTTAATTTGCTTATAAGTTGCCTAATATCTTGCCAATTACTGTTAGTATTTGAATTCCCAAAAAAATCTATATCTGTAAAGCTTAACCTATCTAAAAGTAAATTGTCAAAACTTACAAGTAAATATGGAATTTCAGTAGTTGTTGTATAAACTGTTTGAGGGTTGCCAGTTTTATCTAATACTGTACCTTTTAGCTTTTCTGGGTGTATTGTGTTTGTATCTTCATTATCTTCAGATGTACCACTTAAATTGCTTACAACTTGTAACTTCTCTTTAAGTTCTGTATCTGCATCAATTTCAGTTGTACTATATGTAAGTTTTGCAAATGAATTATTTCTTTCAAAATTTTCCATAACAGATTGCAAGCTATCTGCTAAATCATTGTTAATTTTTGTAATTAAACTTATAAAAATATTATTTGATTTTGAGTTAGTACCCCCAGTAGATGTATTAGTACCTGGCGTTCCTGTTGCACCAAGAGAATATGCATTACAATCTGTTTTAAATATACCTCCCATTGGATCTGAAACATATAAATCTCCTTGGTTATTAAAAAAACAGTCTTCAATTTCAGACACTTTATCAGTTTCCAATGTATCAACAACTTTTCCATTTGTTAAATTGTAAACTACAATAGTATTGCTGTAATAATGTCCATTACTATCTTTGTTTGAAAATGGTATAAATGCAAATCCACCAAATGCACCTAAACCTTGAGATGAAGAGCTACTTTTATTAGGATAATCATATACGTACTTATTTGCTGTTGATCTAATCCCATTATAAAAATCCTCAGGTGGATAAACATATAAATCATGATTATTAAATGTTATTATTTTATCTGTTGTTGTATCATATGCTATTGCATGACCGTGTAAGGGGTATATCTTTTTTATCTGGCTTTATCACTCTATTTTGTAAATCAACAGTATATACATCCATTCCTGCAGATGCGACTATTATTTTACTCCTTTTTTCGTCATATGTCATAGAATTTGAATGATTACCTGTTCTATGTACTTTAGAATTCTCTAACCTCTGGCTAGTTTTATTTGTCAAATCAAATTTATGTAAATAAGCATCTCCCCAATCTGTCGATTTATTACCTGTAAGGTGAACCTCACATGTTGCTATCATATCTGTTCCTACAAAACAACAACCTTCAGTTACTTTGTCAGAATCATGTTTCAAATCTAATACTTTATCTACTGTAAGTTTAGTCGCTAATACATTTTTAAAAGGAAATAAAAATATTGCAATCAAACATAATATTGTAATTCTTATTAGATAGTTTTTCTTCATATTTTCATTCCTTTCTTTTTTACGGGCGATTAAAATCGCCCCTACGATGTTTTGTTTTTCTTTATTATTTGTTTTTTTCCGGGTGCATAAATCCGTCCCTACGACGTTTTATGATTTATTTGCTAGTTTGTTTAGGTTTGTTTCAATAAATCTAAATTCTCTCTCTGTTGGTGTTATTTGCAAAATTGCTGTTTCTCCTCCAACTTTTAAAAGTCCTTCACCTCTCGTACATGTAACCAAGAAAGAGGCTTCTCCCTCACTTAGTTTAAACACTTCTTTTAGAAGAGAAATTTCAGATTTATCTTGTGCTAAAAATAGCTTTGTGTCTGATGAGGTTAAAATTGCTTGTGCTTCTGGCTTTTCATAAAAGTCTTGGAACCTTTGTGAAATAATTGCAAGAGATACATTTCTTTTTCTAGCACGTCTTGCCATTTTATTTAAGAAGTCAACTGCTTCAGGAAATGGTAATAACATCCATGCCTCATCTACAATAACTCTTTTTTGTCTTGCTTTTTTTCTATCTTCACTATTTTTCTTAACAAATTTTTCCCATATCCATGAAAGCAAAATTTGTTGTGCAAGTGGTCTTGCAAATCTTTCCTCCAATTGTGAAATATCTATATTTATAAATGTTGCTCCATCTAATAGTTCAAAAGATGATTGCCCATCAAAATATGCCATTTGTCCACCAAATTCTCTTATGTATTGTTTCATAACCTTTAATAAATAACTATAATGTGCTCTATAATCATCATTATCATTTTCTGCTGCCATATGTTGTAGCCTTTTATACCAAGAACCTATTGTTGGCATTTGTTTTTTCCTTTTTCCAAAATTACCAACAACTCTAGTACTCTCATATAAACTTAGAGGGTCTGAATTAATTCCAAGAGCAGCATATTCTGCAGCTACCGCTTCTGAAATTATTTGCTTTGTTACCTCATTTACTTGTTCTGTTTTTGTACTTCCTTTTGCCATTGTCATTAGTGCTTGTGTTACGTCTTCTACCTTATTTTCAATATTTAGAGTTTCTCTTTCTCTACCTGTTATTGCATCTTTTGACCTTTCAATCTCAACATCAAAAACATTTATAACTGTAGATGATGTTGGGCTAACTATAATATTTATTCCACCTAATGCCTCTGCAACAACATAATACTCACCTTCTGCGTCCAAAGCTAAGCTTTCTATTCCCATAAGTACAGAAGATCTTGAAATAAGAGTTTTCATTGTTACAGACTTTCCTGCACCAGATTTAGCAAAAATTACCATATTGTAATTTGTTAATGAATGGTGAAAATTATCAAATAATATAGGCTCTCCTGTCTGTTTATTTATTCCAAGAGGTACTCCTGTTTGGTGACCAACTTCAGATGTTAAAAAAGGAAAAACTGTTCCCATTGATGGTCTATCAAATATTTGCTTTTTATCAACTTGGTCTGCCATTAAAGGCAAACAAGATTTAAATGCTGTTTCCTGCATTGCCCACGCACTCTTTATACTAACTAAAGATTTTGCCATTTCACTAGAAAGTAATTTGGTTAATCTATCTAAATCTTGCAAATTATATGCAAACAATGTAGAAACAATTGTTGCTTCATATAATTTATTAAAACCTGCTGCAATTTGGTCTCTTAAAACTTCGGTTTCATACCTTTTTTGTGAAACATCACTTTCTCTGTTAATATTTCCTTTATCGCTTGCCATTAATCTTTCTGTTTCAAGCTCCACAATTGTTTTATTCAAGTCTTTTTGAGAAGCCTCTTCTGAAATTGGGTAGATATAAATAGATGTATTTATATCTCCAAACATATATAAACTTCTAAATAATTCTGGAAATATACATGACCTTGGAAGTCCAGATACATAAAAGCTTCTTGCATATCTTGTAACACTTGAAATTATTTCCATATGATCCAATTTTGAAGCATCAATACCTGCTGGAGCAATTATTTCTTTTAATGTTTTTTTATGTAAAACTCTATATTCCTCTTCTTCTTCTTTTGGTTTTTCATTATTTTTTTTCTTTTTTAACATTTGCATTTGCGCCTTCCTCCTTTTGCTCTTTTTCTATTTTTTCGATAGCACGATTAGCTACCTTTTCTCCTACAAATTTTTTATGTTTTTTTATTAACTCTTTTGCCTTATTGTTGGCAATTTGTTTTTCATTTTTTTCTCTTTCCATTATCTCAATTTCTTTTTCTCTTCTAGCTTCATTTATTTTTTCATTTGCTATTTTAATAGATTTTTCTTCAATTTGTTTATCTAACAATTGTATCTTTTTATCTAAAACATCTGGTGCTGTTGAATATAGTTCATTAAATCCAGCTTTTTTCATTTTTTCCATCCAGAATAGGTCTGATTCATCTCTATTATATGCAATATATAATAATTCCATCAAACCATCAGAATCTAATATTTTTCCTGAAACTTGGCAAGCAAAAAGTGAATTTATAACCGCTCTACATCTTGTATAAAGCTCTGAAAAGGCCATATTTTTTACCTCTTCATCACTAAAATCTCCTGTTGAAATCTCAGATTTGTAACAAGCAATAACCACATAATAACGTTTATTAAGTATATTTTGGTTTAAACTTTGTCTTCCAATATCTCTTATAATATCTGCTGTATAATCTTTTAAGTTTTTTTGTTTAACTAGTTCGTATTTTTCTTTTTCTATTTCTTCTTTGTCAGCTTTTGGATTTTTTAATAAATTTTCATATTCTATTTCTAAATTATTATATTTTTGTTCTATTTCTTTTAATTTATGTTTATACCCCTCTACACTTCTTTCTAAATTTATTGTTCTAGTTTGAATATATATTTGTATTGGAAATCTTAATGTGTTTAGGAAGGCTATAAATCCTTGCTCTACAGATGTTTTTTCCATTTCAGACATTAAATCATAATTTATACCTTGACATTCTACAATCATTAAATATTTTCCGTTTTTTTGTAAAATCATATTGTCCTCTATTTTCTCAAAATTCATAAATTCTGATATTGGTTCTGCAGTATAAATAATTTCTGACTTTTTAACCTGCTTTTTTTTAAGCTCTTCCTGCTTTTTTAATTTTATTTTTCTTTTTTCTTTAAAATTCATTATAAATAGAACAAAAATTAGAATTACTAATATAAAAACAATCATTCCTGCTAATGCAATTAATACCAAAACTATATTATCATTTATCATAATTTAAAAATTCCCTTCTCGTTTGCTTTTTATTTTTATTTTTTTTCATCATTTGTGAATTGTGTATATATTTTATTTCTTTTAGCTTTAAAATTTATATATCTCATAATAATTTTATATATATATTCCCCGACCAGCTTTTCTTGTTATCTCAAAATTATTTGAATCAGGAACTTTAAATGTTGTAATTATAAAGCCTATTAACCCAAAAACCAGTGCTGAAAAGAAACCCATTGTACCAGGACTTGTTTTTGTAAAAACAACCTTAATTGCAACCCCTATAACATAAAAAATTACATAGCCTACAATTGCAAAAACAATGGTTGTAAGTAAAGCCAATGTTGAGAATATGTAAAAAAATCTTCCCTCTCCCTTTGTATTTCTTGGAATATTATATGGACCTCCTGCCATAATTTGCACCTCTTTCTAAATAAAGTTATACACTTTAATTATAACATAAATTCCAAAAAAAAAATACAATTTATGATATTTTTTTGTCATAAATTGTATTTTTAATATTTTTGTAATATTTTTGTAATATTTTTGTAATATGCTTTCAGCTTATAAATTACTTGTTGTATTTAATACAAATTTTGCTATTGTAGTTGCACCAAAAACTAGGATTAAACCAACTAAAATTGGTATAGCTGTCTTTTTAACTTCATCTTTAATTTCAGCTGGACCAGTAATGTATTGCCAACCTTTTGCAATTAAAACTAATACTAGTGCTATTATTGATGCCCATTGTATAAATCCTATTATTCTATTTATTACACCCATTATTCCTTTAGTCTCACCAGTAGGAGCCGTTCCTTTAACGTCATCAACTATACTATTTATTTTTGTTTTCACTTCATCACCTGCTCTTACTTCATTTTGTGGCATAACCATAAATACACATACTCCTATAATTAGTATTAATAAGACTTTTTGTAAAATTTTCATAATAAATTCCCTCCTTATAATTTTTTATATATTTTTAAATTTAAAATCTTGTTTTACATAGCAAAAGTCTCTAAAATCACTCTTACTATTGCCATTGCTATTCTCCATATTGCAAATGCACCAAACCCATAGCCCATAGCAATAAATGTTGTTTTTAAATCATCCTTTGCCTTTTGTAAAGCTCCTGGATTTTCTCTAGCCCAAATATATTGTATTCCAACATATGAAAGTGATATAGAAGAAAGCCCAAATAATGCTACTAATAATATTTTATTTATTCCTCTAATAACATTTGACACAAGGGTAAAAATGTTTGCTATTGTTTTTTCTTTTAAATCTGTAGAATCTCTGTCTAGCTTAGCATCCTCACTTAAGAAGGAAAATACTGCTGCAAATGCTTTTTGTACCCAGTTTTCTTGAGTTACTTCATCTCCATCTGCAAATACACACATATGTGAAAATATACTGAACATATAAACTATTGTTAATATTACTATAAAAAATCTTTTTTTCATTTCAGGTCCCCTACTTTCTTAATTATTCTAATAGCATTACAAAAACTACTTTAACTATTGTTGTACTAGAAAGTAAAAATATTGAACCAATTAATACATGTCTCGCATAATCTTGCAAGTCTTTTTTCGTAGCTTTTCCTGTTTTTCCATCATCTAATATTCCTACTAAACCAAGATCATTAGCAAATGGTGTTTGTGCTAATAATATGTTTATTCCATAATATGTCATTGATAAAACAGTTAGTATTATACCAACCCATTGCAATAAACCAAGTATTTTATTAATTATTGGTTTTATTACATTTAAAAATGGTTCAGAAACTGTTTGTGATAAATTTGTTTCTTTTGCAACAGGAGAAAACTGGTCAGTAAAGTTTTCATCCATAATATCAAGATCTATGGTGTTAGCTGCATATGTATAAAAACATATTGCATTTAGTAAGGTAAATAATACTATTATAAAAAAAGATTTAATCAAATACTTTTTCATTTTTATCACCTACTATTCTTTATTATAAAACTTTTTGTTTTTTTTGTCAATACATTTATCGATTTTTTATTAGCTCTAATATAACAAATCAAAAAATTACGCAACTTCTATGTCTTCTTTATCTTTATCTTTATCGTTTGAACTAAATCTATCTCTATCCTTAGCTGCTTGTTCTATTTTGTTATAATATTCGGCTAGAGTTTTTCCAAAAAATTCATCAATTGTTAGATTAGTAGCATCTTTTTGCCTACCAGCATTAAATGCTGCCACTCCGTATTTCATTAAGACATCTTTTGAATCTTTATATTTGCCAATATCTCCTGCTTTTATTTTTTGGTATACCTGATTTGCCATTGCTTTGTGAGCTTCTAAACTACTATCTTGTGGCATTTTTTTCCCCTCTAATCTTGTTATTCCCATAAATAAAATGCATTCTGGTATTGTTAAATCCATATTATTCTCCAAATTAAATTGATCCAATGCTTCTTTAAAATATTTTGGACTAACCCCTCTTTCTGTTAGATATTTCAAGTTAATAGCTTCTCTAAAAATATTTGGTTCTCCTCTAGTACCTTGATCCTGTTCCTCAGCTGCTCTTTCCTCTAAATTTGGGTTAATTAGTTTTTTCATATCTAACAAGTCGATTTTATCACTTTTTCCACTTTGAAACAATTTTAGGTGTTTGTCTAATAATTTTGCCTTTTGTTTTATATCTAATACATATTGTTTTTGTTGTATTCTCTTTGCATCACTTTGTAAGTCTTGTAAAACCTGATCTCCATACATAAGTCTTATATCACTATGATTTTCTTTTAATGTTTGCATAAATTTTATTCCATCAAAATTTGCTCTATATGTTCTCTTCAGCATTTTGCCTAATCGGTTTCCTTTTTTTTGAGCCCTTTTTATAACTTTCATGTTCGCCTTAATCTTTGCCTCAGTATGTTTTTCTATAAATTTTAGCTGCTTTAGCATCTTTTTTTCTCTTTTTAGTTCTCTTTTTTTAGCCCTGAATTTTTTTCCATCTTTTCCAAAAGGGAATGGTATTCTCAATAATTTTCTTGTAAAGAAATTATGTCTCCTTTTGATTTCTTTAATTTCTCCATTTAATGTTTCAATTCTACCCTCACTAGTACGTGCAGCTGTTTGACTACGAAAATGTGCTATTCTCAAGTTTGGAACTGAAACTATATGATCTTCTATTATCTTTTGAGTTGCTTTATATGCATTTATTGCATCTTTATTCATTCCGCACTTGATCTAATATTTCAATTGCTTCCTCTCTACTTGTAAAAAATCCTCCCATACATAATCACCTCACTTTATATTTTACATCAAATTTCCTTTTTTGTCAAGATTTTTCTTTGTTTTGTATACATAATAAGTTGCACAAAGTAGCCAAACGCAGGGATAGCACTTTTCTTATCTCAATACTTGGAGAAAGAAAATGTCCTATTTAGTCGTGGATTTGGCGGATTTTATGGTACTGACTGTAAGCATAATAAAACTCTAAGAAATTTGGGATTTATACCACATTTCTTAGAGTTTCCTCTTTTTTTATAACTATTTAGGTATTATACTATCTCGCATCCTTTTCATCATTTTGGGTGCCTTGAATTTTTTGACTTTGTATAACACTATTCTCAAAAGTATTTTTATCTACTCGTCCTATAATTTTTTCTTCTCCAGTTCTGTCATCTTGTCTAGAAAGTGTAATATATGTTTTATATTCACCTTGTGAATATGTGTTGTAAAATTCTTCTATTGTCATTTCAGCTTCATCAAATGTATGTATTTCACCTGTTTTTTTATTTGTAGCATCTACACTTACAATTTTTATATTTTTAACATCTTTACCACCGTGAATAAATTCAACATTTCCACTTCCTTCTCCATAAATAGTGGCAAACAACGGTGTATTACCTTTAATAGTTACGAAAGATCCAGGAAATCCCCATCTCCTTTGCTTGTATTTCCTGTGCTAGTCTCTTTAGCTACTTTTTGAGCATTTTTTATAGCTTCTTCATATAGCTTTTCCTTATCGTCTGTTGATTTTGCTTTATCGTTATCAAATTCTTTAAAATATCTTTCTAAAGCTGTCTCATATTGTGTACGTGTAGTTGGTGCGCCTTTAGTCATTTCTTCTGCAAACTCTTGGTGTCTATTCTTTTTAGCCTCTTTTTCAGACTCTATTACTGCATCTAAGTTAGTTTTTCCTGATGTTATGGCTGGAGTTTTTGGACCTCTACCAGATATTAATGATGCAATAGCATAACCTAAAGCTCCTACAGCTGTCAAACTAGTCATCAAAGCTTTACTAATCCTTTGCAAGATAGTTGGCTTCTTAGTACTTTTTTCTTTTTCAGCAAAATGACGCGTATTCAAAAAACTATACTCATTTAAATCCTCATCATTTAGCCAATCCTCATAATTTGAACGCCAACCACCCCTATATCTTTCTGCTACATCTTCTTGTTGCGTATTTACATTTTCGGCATTTCCTTGTTCTTTCTCTGCCTTACTTAATTCCACAGCTTCTATTCTAATATTTTCAAATTGTTCTTTTGACCATTTTATTTCACCTGTAGAAGAGATTACACCCATATTTACAAGTTCGTTAATAACATACCCAGAACTAATATTTTCGCCCCATTCATCTCTAATATGATTTTCCATATCATCAAAGGATAACTTACCTTTATGATTATATTCTTCGAACAACCATGCTATTGCATCTACAGCTAATGGAGTTGCCGCGTTAAACTTCTTTGCATTTTCGGTTTGTTGAGCCTTTGCTGCTTCTTCAGCATTTCTTAATTCTTCTGCTTCTGCTCTAATACCTTCAAACTGTTCTTTTGACCATAATATATCATTTTCTTCAGATAATACACCCATAGTTTTAAGTTCATCCCAAACATTCAAAATAGTAGAACTATCATTAATTTCCAACTCATCTTCTAAATGATCCTCTAATTCAGAAAAATACATTTTACTACCTTCATGTTCTGTTAACATCCATAATATTGCTTCTGTAAGTTCTGGACTTGCCGCGTTAAACTTCTTTGCATTTTCGGTTTGTTGAATTTTTGCTTCTTCATCTGCTTGCTCTTTTGGTGGCTCTTCTTGTTTTGGCGGTTCCTCTTTTCCTTCATCTACTTTAGCCTTTGCATCTGCCTCTGCTTTGGCCTTTGCATCTGCCTCTGCTTTGGTATTTGCATCTGTTTCTGCTTGAGCTTTTGCTTCTCGCTCTGCCTTTGCAGCTTTAGCAGCTTCTTTATCTTGTTCCCATTTTGCTTTCTTTTCTTCTTTACTCGCCCTTGTAGCTTTTGCAACTTTTTTGGCTTCTTCCCATTTTGCCTTCTCTTCTTTCATCGAATCACTTAATAATGATTCTTTTACTTGTTTCTTTAATTCTGGATCTATTTCATCTATTATTGCTTGCATTTTATCTAGTTTATCTATTATTTCATAGGTTGTCATTTTACTTGGCTTTTGACTTCTTTTTTGTTGCCTTCTGCTTGGTTTTTTAGAGCTTTGTTGAGGTTGAATTTGAATTTTTTTAAATATACTTTCTAATTTATCCAAACTCTCCCAGTTTTCACTTAACCTTTGATGATCTTTATTCTCTAGCTCTTGATCAATTTCTGCAATTTGTGCATTTATTTTTGGTATAATGGTATTTTTAAAATTTAGATAAATGCTATCACTTGTACCTGCTCTTTCCCCTACCTCTTTCATACGTTTTTCTTGTTCTTGTAGTTTACCTAAAAGTTCAGATTTTTGCTCTTGTAGCTTATCTATAGTATCGCTTCTTGCCTCTTGCTCATTTTTTTGTTTCATTTCTTTAATTTCACTTAGTTTGGATGAAATAAAAGTTTGAAGTCTTTCAGTTAAATCTTTTTCTGTTGCAGAAATTTCATCTCTTCTTCTGCTTGTATGTTGAGTTAAACCACTTTCTTCAACTTCAACTTGATTTGATGCAGTATCAACTCCTTGAATTTCGTTTTGAAGTGTTATTATTGTATTATTTCTTTCATCTTCTTGTCGTTTTATTGGATTTTTGATACTATCTAGTTCCTTTTTTGTTTTTTTCAATTGCTCCTCTAGTTCTTTTTTTCTTGCTTTTAGTGTTGTCTTATTATCTTCAATTTTTGCTTTACTTCTTTCAGTTTCTTGTTCAAATTGTTCTTTTTCTAGTCTAAGCCTTCTATACTCTGTTTGAAGCCTTAGAACATTTTCTTGTAGTTCTTGCATATCTATCATAAATTCGTCCATAATTCTTCCCCCTTTTAAAATTTACATAAAACACTAATTATATTATACACTAAAATAGGAAAAATTTCAATAAAAAATGGTAAAAAAATTAATTGCGAAATTCACTTTTTTTATTTCTCATCCAAAATTATAGGTAAC